>NZ_JAKFZQ010000050.1:0-1192 GCF_021654245.1 Pseudoalteromonas sp. MMG022
TGTCCACTTCCCCGTTAGTGAGACACCTGTAAACTAGAGTTTTCCAACTTTGCTCGGTAAGCTGCCGGTGGCACATTACCAAGGCTTTCATGTGTACGTTCTTCGTTGTAATCCAACCGCCAGGACCACACCATTTCTTTCACTTGATTGATACTTTCAAACAAGTAAGCATCTAAAAATTCTCGTCTAAATGAGCCATTAAACCGCTCAACAAACCCGTTTTGCTGTGGCTTGCCTGGCTGGATATAAACTAATTCAATGTTATGCGCTTCGCACCAATCAGTTAAACGCGCTGAGATTAATTCAGGCCCGTTATCTACTCGAATTTGTTTCGGTAAACCGCGCTCCGCTTTCAATTGTTCAAGCGTTCGAACAACCCGTTCCGCTGGCAACGAAGTATCTACTTCAATAGCCAAACACTCCCGAGTGCCTTCATCAACAATATTGAGCGTTCTGAATCGTTTGCCGCAGTATAAAGAATCATGCATAAAATCTAAGGCCCATTGATGATTAGCTTGAGCGACAACATCTAATGGCTGTGCAACTCGTTTTGGCAACACGCGTTTCACTCTGCGCTTTAAGTTCAAACCCATTTGGCAATACACTCGATATACACGCTTATGGTTAAACGGATAACCTTTAAAGCGAAGACGACCATAGCATTTCCAGAATCCAGCTCTGGGGGACTTTTTTAATTCTGCATTGATGGCATCAATGACAGCTGCGTCAGCCTTTCGCCAATCTCGTTCTGGGCGGTAGTAGGTAGCGCGACCAATACCGACAAACTTGCACGCTTTCAAAATACTTAAACCCGATTGAACCAGTGTACTGGCGCTACTTCGCTTCTGCGCTGTCACCAACCCTTTTTTGCGAATAGCTCCTTTATCGCATGGTTTTCCAAACTGACATCTGCGTACATCTTTTTAAGCTTGGCATTCTCTTCTTCAAGCTCTTTCAAGCGCTTAACATCTGACGCTTCCATACCACCATATTTGGCTTTCCAGTTGTAGTATGTGGCGCTACTGATCCCATGCTTGCGGCACACTTCTTCAACCTTCATGCCTGCGTCGGTTTCTTTGAGCACAGCTATGATCTGAGATTCTGTAAAACGTGACTTTTTCATCGTTGTCTCCTGTTGGTGATATTACAGAAAACTCTAATTAAACATGTCTCATGTTAAGGGAAGTGGACA
>NZ_JAKFZQ010000051.1:0-1186 GCF_021654245.1 Pseudoalteromonas sp. MMG022
TGTAACTGCCCCAGTTTTAGTACAGCTCATTAGTAGAATTATGCTGCCTCAAGATAGCCCATTGGTGTTTGATCTCCCAGTGCATCGTGAGGCCGTTCATAATTATAAATATTTAACCATTCATCTGTAATGTCTCGAACCTGTTGAAGTGACTCAAACAGATATAAATCCAATACTTCTTCTCGATAGCTACGATTAAATCGCTCTACAAAACCATTCTGATACGGGCTTCCTGGTTTAATAAACTCAAGTTTTATACTCTTTTCAGCAGCCCAATTTTCCAAAGCGCTCGACGTAAATTCAGGGCCGTTATCCACCCGAATTTGTCTTGGCTTTCCTCTCCATGCAATGACCCGTTCTAGCACTCGGATGACTCGCTCAGCTGTGAGGCTTGTATCAACCTCAATTGCTAACGCTTGGCGATTGTAGTCATCTAGCACGTTCAGTGTTCTAAAACGGTGTCCGTAATTGAGCGCATCGCTCATGAAATCCATTGACCACGAATCATTATGCTTGCTCGGAGCACTTAACGGCTCTGGTGTGCGTGTTGGTACACGGCGTTTTCCTTTTCGTCTAAGGTTCAGTTTTAACATGTTGTACACTCGCTCAACACGTTTCTTGTTCCACACTTTGCCTTGGAGCCTAAGCCTTTTAAAAAGCTTAGGCATGCCCCATCTAGGATGCCGTTCAACAAGCGCCAGCAAAGCATCAATCACATCATCATCTGACGGTCGCTTGCATCTATAGTAATAAACGCTGCGACTTAAACCGGCCACGTCACAAGCAAATGCCACGCTAACCTCAAATCTCGCGCGTAAGTGCTCGACCCAAGCTCTGCGTCTACTTGTTTTTACAGCTTTTTTGAGATGATTTCCTCAAGCATTGTGTGTTTTAAGCTCAACGTGGCAAACATATCTTTTAGCTTGCGGTTTTCATCCTCAAGCTCTTTTAAACGCTTAACATCGGAGGCTTCCATCCCACCATATTTGGAACGCCACTTGTAAAATGTACTTTGGCCAACACCATGTTTGCGGCATATTTCTGGCACAGGAACACCTGATTCAGCTTCTTTGATCATGCCCACGATCTGTGTTTCGGTGAACTTACTTTTTCGCATCGTAAAATTTCCTTCTTCTGTTGATAGAAATTCTACTTATGAACTGTTTCAGTTTATGGGGGAGTTACA
>NZ_JAKFZQ010000052.1:0-733 GCF_021654245.1 Pseudoalteromonas sp. MMG022
CCCTTTCGGCGCTAAGTTTTCGTACTCATCAAAAATGTAAGCCTGTGTATTGGCTATCGGTTTTCCTATGCTTGCCTGACCATTCGCCACTCTGCGGGTAAACGTCGAGTATGTGGTGTCTTCTGATGGACCATATAAATCATATACATCTTCTACCGCCGTCATGCTGTAAATCTTATCAACCAAGCGGTTTGATAGTGGCTCACCCGCTAAGTTTATCGTTTTCACCGACGCTGGTATCGCATTCAACCGCAGTAATTCTTCCATCGCTGAAGGCACTGTGTTGATTAGTCGTATATCGTGTTTACTTTTCAGCTCTGGCAACGACAAGATATTCCCAACCAGAATTACTTTACCGCCATTGCCCAGAGTTTGAAAAATCTCATAAATCGATAAATCAAAACACATCGACGTCGCCGCCAATACGCCCTCTAAGGAATCTTGTGAATACACCGATTTCGCCCAGCTTATCAACGCCACTGCGCTGTTATGCTCTATCGCAACCCCTTTGGCCTGACCTGTCGACCCTGACGTGTAAATCACATAAGCTAGGTGTTGAGGTGTCACTGCTACATTGAGGTTATCCTCGGTGCCATCATACTCTGACCACGATTCATCTAACGCTATTAACTCTGTTTCACCGCTTAGGAGCGAGGTTAACTGAGTGCGTAATTTACTCTGTGTTAAAACTAGCTTCGCTTGGCTGTCTTGCAGCATGTGTTGTAAACGCGCC
>NZ_JAKFZQ010000053.1:0-673 GCF_021654245.1 Pseudoalteromonas sp. MMG022
ACATCGCCAGGTCCTAATTTTATAAGTAATAATAAAAACTAAAGCAAAGAATTTGCTTGATGATAATAGCGTTTTGGACCCACCTGACCCCATGCCGAACTCAGAAGTGAAACGAAACAGCGTCGATGATAGTGTGGCAGTTGCCATGTGAAAGTAGAACATTGTCAGGCACCTAATTATAGAAAGCCCGACTCGAAAGAGTCGGGCTTTTTTGCGTGCAGAATCTTTGTGACCACGAAGTGGCGACAGAGAGTTCTGTGAAAGGTGAAGTAAGCAACCTTCACAAGTGCTAGCCTAAAAGTCCCTTTGTAATTACTAAACTAAGTCCCTCGGCGTTCTATAAACTGGATCATTTAACCTTGCGCAAAAGGAAATTAAGTACTGCGAGCTTGGTCATTAAACTTTTGCACAGTTGTTGGAAGGCGCTTCGCTTTTCCAACCTACGGCTTGTCGTTAATCTGGCGGTTGTTAAAGTGTTATAAAAGTTGAAATTTTAAGAGGTTTAGCTTAATAAATATCCGAACGGTCTGTTTATATCACTTTTCTTCAATAATTCTGTAAAAACCGCTTGCGCTTTTAATTCGCCGCCCTATAATGCGACCCCACTGACACGGAGCGCTACGCTGAATAAGCAAAGCAACAACGAGTCAGCGTCGAGTAAAACTTAGAGTTT
>NZ_JAKFZQ010000054.1:0-630 GCF_021654245.1 Pseudoalteromonas sp. MMG022
ATTCGCAGCCGCAGCTTCGGTGGTATGTTTAGCCCCGTTACATCTTCCGCGCAGGCCGACTCGACTAGTGAGCTATTACGCTTTCTTTAAAGGGTGGCTGCTTCTAAGCCAACCTCCTAGCTGTTTTAGCCTTCCCACATCGTTTCCCACTTAACATACACTTTGGGACCTTAGCTGGCGGTCTGGGTTGTTTCCCTCTTCACGACGGACGTTAGCACCCGCCGTGTGTCTCCCGGATAGTACTTTACGGTATTCGGAGTTTGCAAAGGGTTGGTAAGTCGGGATGACCCCCTAGCCTTAACAGTGCTCTACCCCCGTAAGTATTCGTCCGAGGCTCTACCTAAATAGATTTCGGGGAGAACCAGCTATCTCCCGGTTTGATTAGCCTTTCACTCCTAGCCACAGGTCATCCCCTAACTTTTCAACGTTAGTGGGTTCGGTCCTCCAGTTGATGTTACTCAACCTTCAACCTGCCCATGGCTAGATCACCGGGTTTCGGGTCTATACCTTGCAACTAAGCGCCCAGTTAAGACTCGCTTTCGCTACGGCTACCCTAATCGGTTAACCTCGCTACAAAATATAAGTCGCTGACCCATTATACAAAAGGTACGCAGTCACAGAACAAGTCAC
>NZ_JAKFZQ010000055.1:0-609 GCF_021654245.1 Pseudoalteromonas sp. MMG022
ATCATTACTACCAACCTTGCTCACATTGACATTAAGCACTTCAGCAAACATCACAGCCAATTGTGATTCAACCTCATTACGCGGTGCAACATAGACCTTACTTGATTCTAGGTTTACCTGCATAGCTTCTAGAGTGATCCGATCAACCTTACCATTGGGCATTAGCGGAATTGATTCTAAACGGATACAAGCCGCAGGCAGCATGTACTCAGGTAATGTTCGACGCAGGTGTGCCCTTAATTCCCCCTCGTCAAGCCCTGTTTTATTATTCGCCGGGACATAGTATGCGATGAGTTGCTGACTACCCTCGAGGTTTTTAGCCACCACCGCACAGTCTGTCACGTTTGCAAACTGACCCAACTGCGCTTCAATCTCACCAATTTCAATCCTAAACCCGCGGATCTTAACTTGGTTGTCTATTCGCCCTAGGTACTCTAGCTCACCATTATCCAACCAGCGTACTAAGTCTCCCGTTTTATACATCCGCCTACCATGCTGTGACTGCGCATCATAAAATGGGTTATCTAAAAACTTCTCAGCACTTAACGCTTCACGTCGATAATACCCTCTGGCCAGCCCTTCTCCCGATAAGTACAACTCTCCCATCAT
>NZ_JAKFZQ010000056.1:0-602 GCF_021654245.1 Pseudoalteromonas sp. MMG022
TTGGCATCATAAAATGGGTTGGCGATAAAGCGCTCTGCACTCAACTGCGGACGATTCAAATAACCACGCGCTAGACCGTCTCCACCAATAAATAGCTCCCCAATACTTCCTGCACTTACAAGCTGTAACTCAGCATCTAAAACGAGCGTACTAACATTGTATAATGTCGTGCCAATATGAATGTTATCGGACTTTAACTCTCCAATAGTCGCACATACTGACGCTTCAGATGGGCCATAAGCATTAAAGAATCGATAATGCTGACGCCATAGTTTAACGGTTTCGAGATCACACGATTCGCCTGCCACAATTAAGCACTGTAGTGGTAAGTCTGCTCGGTACTGTACTGTCTTTAGTAACGCTGGAGGTAAAGTAGCATGGGTGATCCTCTGTGTATGAATATAATTAAATAGTCGCTGCGCATCCATCCGTGTGTTTTGATCGGCAATACATAAAGTAGCTCCTGGCATAAATGCCATTAAACATTCCCATGTCGCGGCATCAAAACTAATTGACGCAAAATGTAACACTCTACTGTTACTATCAGTCTCAAAATAGCGATGCTGATTAAATGATAAATTGACCGCACCTTGGTGAGGCAA
>NZ_JAKFZQ010000057.1:0-540 GCF_021654245.1 Pseudoalteromonas sp. MMG022
GCTCCTACTGCTTGTACGTACACGGTTTCAGGTTCTATTTCACTCCCCTCACAGGGGTTCTTTTCGCCTTTCCCTCACGGTACTGGTTCACTATCGGTCAGTTGGGAGTATTTAGCCTTGGAGGATGGTCCCCCCATATTCAGTCAAAGTTTCACGTGCTCCGACCTACTCGATTTCACTTTAGATAAGTTTTTGTGTACGGGACTATCACCCTGTGTCGTCAAACTTTCCAGAATGTTCCACTAACTACACTAAAGCTTAAGGGCTGGTCCGATTTCGCTCGCCGCTACTATCGGAATCTCGGTTGATTTCTTTTCCTACGGGTACTTAGATGTTTCAGTTCTCCGCGTTCGCCTCATATGGCTATGTATTCACCATATGATACCTGTAAACAGGTGGGTTTCCCCATTCGGAAATCCTAGTCTCAAGCGCCTCTTACTGGCTCAACTAGGCTTATCGCAAGTTAGTACGTCCTTCATCGCCTCCAACTGCCAAGGCATCCACCGTGTACGCTTAGTCACTTAACCATACAACCCAAAA
>NZ_JAKFZQ010000058.1:0-514 GCF_021654245.1 Pseudoalteromonas sp. MMG022
CGCTGTTGTACTGATTTTATCTGCATCAATGTCCAGCAGCTGTGAGAAAATCCTCACTAATGAGTCTTCCGCTTCACTGCATGGGGCAACATATTCCCCCTGCAACACACTACCATCTGGTTGTGGTAGTGCCTTTTTATCTATCTTACCGTTGGCTGTCAGCGGCCACGTATTCACCACCATAAGTACGCTTGGCACCATGTAATCAGGCAAGCAGTTCGCTAAACTCTCTTTCACCTGAGCCACCAATTGTCGCTGACCTGCTTCGTCTAATGCGCCATTGGCTTGGATATAGCCCACCAATTGTTGTGCGCCCGCCAGCTCTTTGGCCATCACCAATGCTGAGTCAACGCCTGCTTGGGCTGCAAGCTGTGCTTCGACTTCACCCAGTTCAATCCTAAACCCGCGGATCTTAACCTGATCGTCCACTCGCCCTATAAACTCTAAATTACCATCTGGTAAATAACGCACTAAGTCACCGGTACGATATAAACGCTCTGAGCTATTTGGATGC
>NZ_JAKFZQ010000059.1:0-472 GCF_021654245.1 Pseudoalteromonas sp. MMG022
GGTCATCAAAGCTGCTTCATCGAGTAAAGCCTGCGATTTAAAGCGCCCTTCCCAAAATCTACCTGTACAATTATCTTCTCGATTTGCCTGGCGTGCTATGCCTCCATTCAACACCCGCATAAACCAGCTGATACTCGACAAGCGATTGCGATATTCTGTTATCTCTTTGTTTAAAAAGAACCGTTGCCCTTCATCTAAATATTCACCCTTTAAGAACTTGTGACTTTGGGGTGAGCCTTTAAACAGCTTATGCCAACGTATGAGTACCGCCCTATCACTCAATCTTTGTACCTTTTTATCATCCACATACAATACAACATGGGTATGGTTACTCATCACCGCATAAGCACACACATCAATACAAAATACCTGCGCTAAAAACAGTAAACGTTCTTCTACCCAACCTCTGCGATGCTCATACGACTTGCCTGTGAACCTATCTTCACCACATAAAAATGCCCGGCGAACACAT
>NZ_JAKFZQ010000006.1:0-233210 GCF_021654245.1 Pseudoalteromonas sp. MMG022
GGCATTCTTAAATAGTCCCTCGGCATTCTATAACCCTCAGCATTCTATAAAATGGCTCACTTCACCTTGCGCAAAGGAAACGCCCTCACTGCGTTCGTTATCGTTAACCCTTTGCACTTTAGCCCTTTAAACTTTTCTGCTTAAGTTCCTTAAACGGGGTTGCAAATTATCACTATTGTAATAATGTACACAAAGGTGAGGTTGAATATCATTATTCAATGTAAGCCATTTATTATGAGGAATATGTATATGAAAGTTATCCCTATAAGTCTTCTTAAGTTAATAGTGGGCGGCAATTATAGTGGAGGGGGCTATGATTTTGGTGTCTCTTCTGACGATGGCCAAAGTGCAGATGGTGGATCTTTAGGTGGAGGCAATTCTGACGGTATGGAGCCGCCAGGAAGCTAGTAAACGGATAGTGTAAGTTGGGGCCACCACTATCAGTAGTGGCTCCTTTTTGGCAATTAGCGTCTCAGTGGAATAATAGGAGTACCTTCAGAGGGTTTGCCTTCTACTTCTTTGTTGGTGTTATGTGGTAATAAACGCTTTTTCAAGCGCTGTTCTTTCATCACCATTTTTAATGCTGTGAGCACGCTCTCATCCACAGGTGTCGGGCAAAGTGGGCTCAAGAGGTTGTGCTCTTCAGTGGGATCATCGCTTAAGTTGTAGCATTCAAACTCGCTAGGAATAAACCTTGTGGTTGTTACATCATCAGGGTTACCAGAAGCGACTAGATGACTTAGGTCATAGCGAGAGTCTTGCCGTCCTATATTTTGGCTATCATCTTCTAAGCCATCTAAAAACCCTGTGTCTGAGTAGAATCTTGCATTATCAAAGTAGCGAACATATTTCCAGCGTGTGTCACCTGTTAACTCAGGCAACTTTGTAACAATCGCCTCAATATGGTTAGGCTGGATAATACTGTTGTATGGAACACCAGTCGCTGGGTTGGTCATATCACTACCAACTTCTACGTTATCATCGGTCATAAAGTAAATTGGTTCATCATTGGGGGATTGCTCACCTAAAAGAATCTTTGACAGGTCCCTTCCAACTAAAGGTCTAGCTTCGCTGTGGCTCTCACTGAGTTTTTGACGAATTGATTCAGTATCAACATTAGCTAAGCCTAGCAGTGTTGGCAGTAAATCAACATGAGATGTAGTGACATCGAGTTGACCCGACTGTTTAAACAGATTCGGGTTAGAGACGATAAATGGAACGTTTAGTACCTCTTGATAAGCGCTATACCATTTCTGGTGTAAACCTCCATGTGCCCCTAGTAGTTCTCCATGATCTGATGTAAAAACCACAATAGTATTGTCGAACAATGAGGTTTGTTTAAGCGTTTCGTACACGCTTGTAATATGTTTATTGACTTCGGCCATCAGGTAGTAATAAAACTGCCGATAGCCCTCTGTCGTTGGCTGTGGCAAATACATATGAGGATAAGTGTATAAGTAGTCTTTTTGACAGCGAGGCTTACTTTGTAGACTCTCGGATTGACTAGGGGCTGGATCAACGGTTGGGAGTAAGCCGGCTTCCCTTTGTTGATAAAACTCTTCAAACCATTCTGGTTGGCGCGGTAGAACGATGTCGTGAGGATTTACAAATGAGGAAACAAGCAGAAAAGGCTGGTTATCTCCTTGTTGCGCCTGTTTATCTAGCATCAGTAAAGTTTCACATACTTGCTTAGCAAAGCCAGGATCTCGCACAGTACCGCAGTTATTTTCTGCTGCACCATGCGGTTCTGGTCCTATCCATTGATTAAAGCCAAATTTATCAAGTCGATTAGCTTGTTTGTAGAGGCTTATACGCTGGGGATAGGGGGCGCCTGAAATGGAATTACTTACTAAAGCCTGCTGTGTTCCAGAAACAAGAATATCTTCGTCTGATAAGTGCCACTTTCCTCTATAGTAAGTTTGATAGCCTGCTTCACGAAACCAAGAGCCCATGGTTGGTACAGTATTTGGCTCTAACCAAAACATATTCTGATCAAACGAGGATTTTCCTATCCCTGGGGTTTGACTTACACCGTGTAAAGATGGGTATTGGCCAGTGTAGATTGATGTTCGGCTTGGCGCGCAGGCTGTTGACGCTGCATTATGGTTTACAAATTCGATTCCATGCTCGCGCATTTGCATCAAGCTTTCACTATTTTTTAATCGGTACTCTTTTGCTTCTGGGTTTTCATACGTGGGGGGAAACCTTTCCTCATCGGTTGTGATGATCAAAAAGTTTGGTTGTTTGCCGTCAATGTTCATTTGAATATCCTTCTCTGAGAGAGCGTTTGCTTCACAATCAGTGTAGTTGAATATTCGATATGAGAAGTTGGTCGTTAAGTGAATATCTCATGACGAGTAAAGCGGGTAGGAGTTGACCATCAGAGTAGCACTAATGGTCAGCAGTATGTTAGCTGAGGTTCTTGATTGCGTTACTTAAACCGTCAAGCGTTAATGGGTACATACGATCAGCCATAGCATCTTTGATGATTTCAATTGAGTGATAGTATGGCCAATGCTCTTTAGGTTGAGGGTTAAGCCAAGCGACCTTGTCAAAATGGTTCGTCAGTCGTTGTAACCACAAAGAACCGGGTTCATTGTTCCAATGTTCTACACTTCCGCCTGGGTATGCAATTTCGTAAGGCCCCATCGTGGCATCCCCTACAAAAATTAGGCGGTAGTCTTTACCAAAGCGATTGATCAGTTGAAAGGTATCAATCTGGCTTGCTTGACGCCGAGCATTGTCTTGCCAAACATGCTCATACACACAGTTATGAAAGTAGAAGAATTCAAGGTGTTTGAACTCGCTCTGAGCTGCACTAAAGAGCTGTTCACACAGGTGTATATAATCATCCATAGAGCCACCGATATCGAACAACATAATCACATTGACAGCGTTATGCCGTTCAGGTGCCATTTTCACGTCTAGCATGCCCCCTTGTTTGGCGGTTGCTGAAATTGTTTCGTTTAAATCGAGCTGATCACTGGCTCCACTTCGTGCGAATTTACGCAGCTTTTTAAGTGCCAGTTGCAGCGTGCGGCTCGTTATTTCACTATCGCCATCAAGGTTACGATATTGCCTTTTGTCCCACACTTTAACTGCTCTGCGCTGGCGGTTACCATCTTGACCAATTCTGACTCCCTCTGGGTTATAGCCATACGCACCAAAGGGCGATGTGCCACCAGTACCGACCCATTTATTGCCACCTGCATGGCGCTTTTGTTGCTCGGCCAGCCGTTGTTTTAGTGTTTCCATGAGCTTGTCTAAGCCACCCATGGCTTCAATCTGAGCTTTTTGTTCTTCGTTTAAGTGTTTCTCAAACTCTTTTCTTAGCCAGTCCTTTGGCAGCTCCGTGTTTTTCTTTAGCTGGCTCAAGAAATCGATGTCTTCAATACCACGAAAGTAATCAGCAAAGGCGCGGTCAAACTTGTCGTATTGGGTTTCATCCTTTACGAAAATCGTTTTACTTAACTCATAAAAAGCATCTAGGTTTGAAAACGCTAAGCCATGATTAAGGGCGTTGAGGCAATCAAGCAGCTCCCGCGGTGACACCTTCAGCCCATATCTTCTGAGAGTAAAAAAGAAATCGATTAGCATAATCTAACGCTTACTCAAAAAAGCCAACTTTTCGATAAGGCTCACATCTTGTTCGTTTTTTAACAGCGCACCAAATAGTGGCATCAGGCCACCAGTATTGCTTTGGTCTCGTAAAGTACTCATATCAATATCTTCTGCCATTAGTAGCTTGAGCCAGTCTAATAGCTCACTGGTACTAGGTTTTTTCTTTAGCCCCGGTACATCGCGTAGTTTGAAAAATGATTCTAGCGCTTGTTGGACTAAATCTTGTTTGATATTTGGGTAATGCACATCAATGATTTGTTTCATCTGTTCAGGCGATGGGAAATCAATATAGTGAAAAAAGCAGCGGCGAAGAAAGGCATCCGGTAGCTCTTTTTCATTATTCGACGTAATGATTACAATTGGGCGTACTTTAGCGCTGACTCTCTCGCCCGTTTCGTAAACATGAAACTCCATTTTGTCGAGTTCAAGTAGTAAGTCATTAGGGAACTCAATATCTGCCTTATCAATTTCATCGATTAACAATACAGGACGCTTGATGCCCTCGAACGCTTGCCATAGCTTACCTTTGACAATGTAGTTGCTAATGTCATGAACTTTCTCATCACCTAATTGACTGTCACGTAAGCGAGATACGGCGTCATATTCATATAGGCCTTGCTGAGCTTTGGTGGTTGATTTGATATGCCACTGAATAAGCTCAGTGTTTAGACTGTTGGCAAGCTCTTGTGCGAGCATGGTCTTGCCCGTACCGGGTTCGCCTTTAATCAATAAGGGCTTTTCGAGCACAACGGCTGCGTTTACGGCTTGCTTAAGTGCATTACTGGCAATGTAGTTATTAGTACCTTCGAAGCTCACAATATATTCCTAACGATCTGGTCTGATGAGACTATAGTGCCATAAAACCACCGTATAACTCTAGGCGTGTGCATTATTTCACGCGTCAGGTTCACATATGTATTTAAAGCGAGGTGTAGCTACGCCATCTACAGTGACATGTTCACAAAACATGCTTAATGGACGTACCCAAAAGTCAAAATTACCATATAAAGTTTGGTATACCACCATAAGCTCACCAGTTTCACTATGTGTTGCGATATGGTGTACTTGATACTTCGCACCTTTGTAATGTTGATAAATGCCCGGTTTTAATGATTGTTGCATTGTTTGCTCCTGTTGCTGTGCGGTATACTCGCCTGTTATTGACGGTGCCAACATGGCTGAGTAATGAATTATATTTCTATAGATGAGTTTAAAAAAGCTTGGGTTTTCAAACATCAGGATTTACCCATAGATGAGGCTGATCTAAACGCAATAAAACCAATGACCCGTGAGCGTGCAGCAGTGCTGTGGAGCACTATGGTCTCTAGAGAAAAGGATCATCCTGATTTTTTCACAAAATCAGAGTGGCCTGGCAATGATGAGACCTGGAGTGAGCAAGTTAACTGGGAGAAGCCATGGGAAGATGGCGAGCAAATACTGCCTCAAGAGATATGTGACTTTCTGCACTGGGAAGATAACACGACGGTTTATTTCTGTCTGTCGCGAGAGCTGGTAATTGAAACTCAGTTTGAGATATTTAAGCGCTACTGGCAAAACTTCATGTTCCTTGCGGATGGTAGCTTGTTACTAGGTAAAAAGCGCGACTCGGTGGTACAGTTTTTAGAAAACGGTAACGCCAAGCTTGGACTGCGAGCGAAAGGCTAGCCTGCACGTGCTTACCATGCTATAACTTTCTCAGTTGATGGAGGGTGTGTGGTAAAGCAAAATATAGCAGATAGCCAGCAAAGCAACCTATGGCACAATGAACACGAGCGATTGCAATTTGCAGAGCTGGTTAACGTGTTTTATGCACGGGAAATACCACTACTAGCAAAGCAATTTAGTGGTGAGCAGTTACAGCGTAAGCTGTTGAGCTTGCCTTATTATGTTGAAAGGGCTGCTCGACACATTACCCAAGGAGAAGTCCCTTTACAATTAGATAGCCAAAATGGATGTTGGTTGGCACCACAAAAAAAGACACTGCCACAATTTGAACAGCAGAAAAATCAAAGTTTTTTTGCGCAAAAGGCAAAAGTCGGTCTGGTGGTTCCTGTGCTGATCTGTGACTCGGGATATATGCAGGTAGTCATGGACAGCTTAGATCAAGTAAGGGACAATGCGGTGCATTGTAACCAGTATGGTTGGTTTGACAGTTCAGGTGTTAGTCATCAACACACCTTTAAGTTGTACACACCAACAAAGCCGTTAATGACAGCGGCTTGCTGTGGTCACCGTTGGCAATACGAAAAAGTCGTTGCGCCTCGCTTGCTAAGCTTAAGAGAAATGCTGCTTGCCAGTATGATAAATTGGACCAATGTTAAAGCGACTAAACAACGACACCATTAACGCAAATTATGCAATAGCCTTGAGTTTGGGAGGCTAACGAGTGCGTTTATTTCAATTGATTTTACTGACTCTAGCGCTGTTCTTGCAGTACCGCTTATGGTTTGGCAATAACGGTATTCAAGATTACACACAAATTAAAAGTGCAGTTAATTCACATCAAGCCCTTAATGCCAAGTTATCCAAGCGCAACAAATTACTCAAAGCGGATATTGAAGATCTCAAGCTGGGCCTAGAAGGGGTTGAAGAGCGAGCACGTCATGAGTTGGGTATGATCAAAGAGAACGAAACATTTATTCGGGTTTTACCAAGAAAACACAATGAATCAAACCATTAAAATTGCTGCCATTGTACCTGCTGCAGGCGTGGGGAGCAGAATGCAAGTTGGCTATCCAAAGCAGTATCTAAAAGTTGCAGGCAAAACAATCCTTGAGCACACCTTAGCTAAACTAGGTGAGCTTAGTGAACTGTGTAAAATTGCCGTTGTCGTCAGCGACAATGATGAATACTTCTGTGAATTAGCGCTTTCTGAACAACGAATTATGCGCGTTAGTGGTGGAAAAGAAAGAGCCGACTCGGTACTGAATGGGTTACACGCCCTATCTGAGGTGCAGCCTGACTGGGTATTAGTGCATGACGCTGCTCGTCCGTTGGTGTTGGCAGATGATATTCGTACATTGATTAACGAATGTGTGCGCAATGACGAAGGTGGTATTCTTGCTGCGAAAGTAAAAGATACCATAAAACGCGGAAATACTCACAGCCTTGAAACGGTTCCAAGAGAGCAGTTATGGCAAGCATTAACCCCGCAATTATTTCCTTATAAAAATCTCAAAGAGGCCCTAGAGCAAGCGCTTAGCAAAGGAGTGCTCATAACCGATGAAGCGTCTGCAATGGAATGGGCACGCCAGCCTGTTAAACTTGTATCCGGTCGCAGCGACAATATAAAAATAACCACCCCTGAAGATTATGACTTAGCTTGTTTTTTATTAGCAAAACAGCAGGAGAGTAAAAGCAATGATTAGAATTGGCCACGGCTTTGACGTACACAAATTTGGTGGAGATGGCCCGTTAACCATTTGTGGCGAAAAGATCTCTTACGAGCAAGGCTTTATTGCACACTCTGATGGTGATGTAGCTATTCATGCTTTGTGTGATGCTCTGCTAGGTGCATTAGCACTAGGTGACATTGGTAAGCATTTTCCAGATACTTCAGAGGAATTTGCGGGTATTGATAGCCGTATTTTGTTGCGCCGTGTTGTGGCACAGATGCAAGAAATGGGGTACCAGCTCGGAAACTGTGATATTACGATTGTTGCTCAGGCTCCAAAAATGAGGCCTCATATCGATGCGATGCGTGGGAATCTAGCGCAGGATTGTGCGGCGGATATCAGTCAAGTGAATGTCAAAGCGACTACTACAGAAAAGCTTGGTTTTGAGGGGCGTAAGGAAGGTATATCTGCCCATGCTGTAGTGGTGTTGATGAAATCATGAAGCAATTAAATTATTTATACGGCCAACCTTTGTCACGAGGGGACTTTAAAACTTCGGCAGAAGATTTTATGGTCGATGAGATTTTAGATGTTCCACTTACTGGAGAAGGGGAGCATGTTTGTCTGCAGGTGATTAAAAAAGGCGAAAACACACAGTTTGTTGCAAAACAAATTGCCAAGCTCGCAGGTGTGGTACCTCGAGAGGTAAGTTATGCGGGATTAAAAGACCGTCACGGTGTGTGTAGTCAGTGGTTTAGTGTACCAGTAGCGATAAAAAAGCACATTGATTTTAGTGCGCTCAACAGTGACAGCATATTCGTTGTGAAACAAGTCAGGCATAACCGTAAGCTTCGCACCGGTTGTCATAGCGGCAATCATTTTAAAATCGTGCTGCGTAATGTAGATATGCCGCTGGATATACTGTCGAGAATCAATGCGGTACGTCAAGGGGTGCCTAATTACTTTGGTGAGCAGCGTTTTGGCCATGATGGATATAATCTTGAAATGGCGGAGCGTCTGTTTGCGGGAGAGCAGATCCGCGATAAGAAGCTACGAGGCATTGTTATCTCAGCAGCACGCTCGCATATTTTTAATCAGTTAGTGAGTTTACGTGTTGCGGAACACGGTTTAGCAAAAACATGGCACAGAGAAGTTTTCCTACTCAGTGGCAGTAATGCATTCTTTGAAGATGATATCAGTGATGAAACGATAGCCCGTTTGAGCAGCGGCGATATCATGCTATCAGCGCCTCTGGTTGGTAAAGGTGAAAAGGGCTTGGTAGCGCAAGAAAGACAATGGTTAGAATCATATAGTGCTTGGCAACAGAGTCTGGGCCAGTTAGGCTTAAAAACAGAGCGACGGGCGTTGCGTTTGATACCAAATCAGTTACAGGTCGAGACTATCGATAGCAATACCATTCAATTGTCGTTTAGTTTACCAAAAGGGACGTTTGCAACGGCTGTATTGAGAGAGTTAGTACAACACCGTGATGCAAGCAAAGATAACTTTAACCAAGAGGTCGTTGATGCGAATTCTGCTTAGTAATGATGACGGTGTGCATGCCAAAGGTATTGCGGTTTTATATCAGGCATTAAAACAAATCGCACAGGTAACGGTGGTCGCACCGGACCGTAATTGCAGTGGAGCAAGTAACTCTTTAACGTTACTTAACCCGCTGCGTGCCACAGTTTTGGAAAATGGTTTTATTTCGGTTAACGGTACTCCGACTGATTGCGTCCATTTGGGAGTCAGTCAATTGATGGATGAACTCCCCGACTTGGTTGTTGCAGGGATCAACAATGGCGCTAATCTGGGGGACGATACCCTTTATTCTGGTACTGTAGCAGCGGCCACAGAAGGGCGACATTTAGGTCTCCCCGCGATTGCAGTTTCTTTGTGCTCCAAAGAAGAAACGCACTATGAAACTGCGGCGCAAATGACGTTAGATATTATTAAACAGTTACAGAATCATCCACTGCCTAGGGATCAGATTATTAATATCAATGTTCCTGACATTCCACTAACGGAACTCAAAGGTGCCAAAGTTTGCCGTCTTGGCGCACGCCATAAAGCTGAAACTATGACGAAGCAGCAGGACCCTTGGGGACGAGATGTGTTTTGGTATGGTAGTTTGGGCTCAGAAAGTGATGCTGGCGAAGGAACAGATTTTCATGCTGTGAACAATGGCTATGCTGCTATCACACCATTAAAAGTTGATATGACGGCTCATGACAGTTTAGACGCAATGGAAAATTGGTTGAAAGAGGTGAAATAGCCGTGCTCAGTAGCTATAAACGAAGTGCTCATGTGCTAGTTCAACAGCTAAAAACTCAGGGCGTCCAAGATGAGCAAGTGCTTAAGGTAATGGAAAGTACACCTCGCCATCTGTTTGTCGACGATGTGTTGAAACATAAATCATATGAAAACACCGCGTTGCCCATTGGGCAGGGGCAAACAATTTCACAGCCTTACATTGTTGCAAAGATGACGGAAGTTTTAAGGCAAGTGGGTGTAGCTGGCAAGGTGCTAGAAATTGGCACTGGCTCAGGTTATCAAACAGCAATTCTTGCGCAGTTATTTGATGAAGTGTGTAGTGTCGAGCGTATTAAAGCATTGCAATGGCAAGCAAAACGTCGTTTGCACATGCTTGATTTGTATAATGTTGCTATGAAACATGGTGATGGATGGCAAGGCTGGCAGTCAAAGGCACCTTTTTCTGGGATCATAGTGACGGCAGCAGCAAAAGAGGTGCCTAAGCAATTGTTGGCTCAACTTGAAGACCAGGGGGCTTTGATTGTTCCACTAGGAGAACAAGAGCAACAACTGACTTTGTTTGTACGAAAGGGGAAGCAATTGGTTGAGCATCGTTTAGCACCTGTGAGGTTTGTGCCTTTGGTTGCTGGAGACATTATTTAATTTAAATGGCTACAACTGTGCGCTGTTCAGTTTTACACTACCGCAAAATAACAATAAACATAAAAGGTGACGAATGCTTAAAACATACCTGTTGATACTGACAACTGTTTGTATGTTATTAGCTGGATGTTCAAGTCGCCACACTCCCGCACCGGTCACTAGCTTATCATCTGGTAAGTCCAGTGAGACACAAAAAATTCATATAAAAAATAATCGATATCAAGTTCAAAAAGGTGACACGCTTTTTGCCATTGCTTTTAGCGCAAATAAAGATGTTAGGACAATCGCGCAAATAAATGGAATTAAGCCGCCTTACGTGATTTACCCTGGGCAAACAATTTATGTAGAGAATCCACAAAATAAAAATAAAAAGCGCAAAAAGTACACAATTAAAGCCGATAAGTCTAGTAAAAAGAAACAAAAAAATAACAAAATTACGAAAAAAGAGCTTGATCAGCCAAAACAACGAGAGTATGTTCAAAAACATAGCAGTAAAAATGACAACGAATCTAAAGTTATATTTTCCAATAAGGTACGTTGGCGTTGGCCTGCCGTTGGTAAGGTGACAAAACATTTTTCTAGTAAGGAAAATGGTTATAAAGGACTTCAAATCACCAATGTTGAAGGGGCACCAGTAAAGGCGGCTGCTGATGGAATTGTGGTATATGCTGGCAGTGCCTTGAGAGGATACGGTAATTTGATCATTTTGAAACACAATGACGATTACCTCAGTGCTTATGCACATAACTCGAAGTTAGAGGTTACTGAGCAGCAAAAAGTTAAAGTTGGGCAAAAAATTGCCGAAATGGGTAGTACAGATGCCACTAAAACAGCGTTACGTTTTGAAATTCGTTTTAGAGGCCAAGCTGTTAATCCGGTTAAATATTTGCCAAGTAAGTAGTGGCGTCGCTGCATAGCCAAAAGCGCCACTATTCAATCACTTGGGAGGATGCGTATGGCTCAAACTGCAAATGTTAAAACCAAAAAAACGGACGATTTTGATGATAAGCTCGACGAGCTCGAAGTAGATAGCTCAAAAGCCGAATTGTTGGAAGACATTGATGACGATGACGATATCTTCGCCAAAGATGAAAATGTCAAAAACTTAGATGCAACTCAGCTTTATCTCGGAGAGATTGGATTTTCACCGTTGTTAAGTGCGGAAGAAGAGGTTTATTACGCGCGAAAAGCGTTGAAAGGCTGCGAAGCATCGCGTAAGCGCATGATAGAGAGTAACTTGCGCTTAGTTGTAAAAATATCACGCCGCTATAACAATCGAGGTCTAGCATTGCTTGATCTGATTGAAGAAGGCAATCTTGGTTTAATCAGAGCTGTCGAAAAATTTGATCCAGAGCGAGGTTTCCGTTTTTCGACATATGCAACTTGGTGGATTAGACAAACCATAGAACGCGCTATAATGAACCAAACACGCACAATTCGTTTACCTATTCATGTGGTGAAGGAGTTGAATGTGTACTTACGTACAGCAAGGGAGTTAACGCAGAAGCTTGATCATGAGCCAACTGCTGAGGAGATCGCAGAATGTTTAGATCGCCCAGTAGAAGATGTTACTAAGATGCTGCGCTTAAACGAAAAAATCACTTCTGTAGATACACCGATTGGTGGTGACAATGACAAGGCGCTGTTAGATATAATCGCTGATGAAAAAGGTCATGGCCCTGAAAGTGAGGTACAGAGCAATGACATCAATAGCCATATCGTTGACTGGTTAGGAGAATTGAACCCCAAACAACGAGAAGTGCTTGCTAGACGATTTGGTCTGTTGGGCTATGAACCTTCTACTTTGGAAGATGTTGGTAGAGAGATTGGCCTAACTCGTGAACGCGTGCGTCAGATACAGGTTGAAGCATTAAGACGCTTAAAAGATATTTTGCAACATGAGGGGCTAAGTACAGATAGTTTGTTCGAACAGTTATAAACTTCTAGCTAAATAGATGTTGCAAAAAAAACCACCTTTTCAGGTGGTTTTTTGTTTTCTTAATGGTGTTAGCCCAATGTTTGTTTTAGCTGGTAGAGCAGCGCATGTGCTTCTCTTGGACTTAATTCATCTGGATCAATGTCATGCAGTGCCTGTTCAACTTTAGAAGGTGTAGGTTCGGACAATGGGAGTGACTGCTGAGTAGGCATAGGCTCAACCACACTTTGATGATTCTCCAACTGAGTGAGCTTTTGTTTTGCAAGTTGCAGTACAGGTTTTGGCACGCCGGCTAAGCCAGCAACTTGTAGACCAAAGCTCTTACTCGCAGCACCTTCCATAACAGTATGTTTAAAAGCAATGGTGTCGTTATGTTCAACCGCATCCAAATGCACATTTACCAGTCCAGGCTGTTGTTGAGCCAATTCTGTCAGTTCAAAATAGTGTGTGGCAAATAAGGTTTTAGCCCCTAGTTGACGAGCTAGGTAGTCGGCTGTTGCGTAGGCTAGAGAAAGACCATCGTAGGTACTGGTGCCGCGACCAATTTCATCCATTAACACCAAGGATTGTTCTGTGGCATTGTTGAGAATCGTTGCAGTTTCGGTCATCTCTACCATGAATGTTGAACGGCCTGAAGCTAAATCATCGCTGGCACCAATACGTGTAAAGATCCTATCCACTTGCCCTATGTTAGCCGAGCTGGCTGGCACATAACTGCCGATGTGTGCCATAAGAACAATCAATGCAGTTTGACGCATATAGGTTGATTTACCACCCATGTTTGGTCCAGTAATAATAAGCATCTTGCGCTGTGTATTAAGGTGAACAGGGTTGGCAATAAACGGCTCTTTACTGACTTGTTCGACAACAGGGTGGCGACCCTCTTCGATGTGTAATTGGTTATCTTCTGTGAGTGTTGGTTTACAGTAGTCTAATGTTTGCGCTCTCTCGGCAAGCGTATTTAATACGTCCAAGTCAGCCAAAGCGGCTGCCATGAGTTGTAATTGTTCTAGGTAAGGCGCGATAAACTCGAACAGCTGTTCATATAATTGCTTTTCAAGTGCTAATGCCTTGCTTTGGCTACCTAGCACCTTATCTTCATGCTCTTTAAGCTCAGGAATGATATAGCGTTCATTGTTTTTCAAAGTTTGGCGTCTAATATAATCTGCTGGCACCAAATGAGAATTTGCACGGCTGATCTCGATATAGAATCCATGTACTTTGTTGTAGCCTATTTTCAGTGTGCTGATCCCGGTGCGCTGTCGCTCTCGTTCTTCAAGCTTTTCTAAAATGTCGGTAGCACCTTGGCTTAACGAACGCCATTCATCGAGTTCAGCATTGTAGCCTGTGGCTATCACACCGCCATCGCGAATCAGAATTGGAGGGTTGTCGATAATAGCACGTTCCAGCAAGTCTTGGAGCTTAGGCAGCGTGGGGGATTGGGCACAGATTTGTGCGATCCGCTCATCATCGCTTTCTTGTAGCAATTGATGCAATGGCTCAAGTGCTTGTAGGGCGCTTCTTAGTCTTGTTAGGTCACGGGGTCTTGCATTGCATAGGGCCAAACGCGCCACAACTCGTTCAATATCACCAATTTGTTTGAGCGCCTCGTAGGTATCTAAACATAATTGCGTTTCTATTAGGCTTGAAATTGCATTGAGTCTAGCGTTGAGTTCTTGGCGGTTACGTATGGGTGTATGAATACGACGTTTCAACAAACGTGACCCCATGGGGGTGGCCGTTTTATCCAGTATTTGCGCTAAGGTGTTGTCTATGCTGCCTGATAAATTAAGCGTCAGCTCTAAGTTTTTACGCGTTGCGGCATCTAAAATAACAGCATGCTCATTTTTTTCTAGGGTGATCGCGCGAATGTGTGGCAAAGCAGTACGTTGTGTATCTTTTACATATTGCATCACACAACCTGCGGCAATCAAAGCCGTATGAGCTTGCTCGACACCAAAGCCAATTAAATCTTTGGTTTCAAACTGCTGACATAACAGGTGTTTAGCCGTATCTAGGTCAAACTCCCAATCGGGACGGCGGCGAGCCCCTTTGAACTGTTCTATAAGATGTAAGTTTTTAAAAGACTCAGGATAAAGCAACTCAGCAGGTTGTAATCGCTGTAAAGTAGAACTCAGCGCTTCGTCTGTCTTTAATTCGACAATGCAAAACTGACCAGAATTAATATCTAGGTAAGCCACACCATAATGATGGTGTTTATCCTGCCATATTGCAGCGAGTAGGTTGTCTTGGCGTTCTTGCAATAGTGCTTCATCAGTTACGGTGCCTGGTGTCACTATGCGTACTACTTTACGCTCTACAGGTCCTTTGCTGGTGGCGGGATCGCCTACTTGCTCGCAAATAGCAACTGACTCGCCCATTTGTACCAAACGTGCCAAATAGTTTTCAACAGCATGATAGGGCACGCCAGCCATAGGAATGGGGGCACCAGATGCTTTGCCACGATGAGTCTGGGAGATATCTAATAATTGTGCGGCACGAATAGCATCATCGAAGAACAGTTCATAGAAGTCGCCCATACGATAGAACAATAAAATATCTTGGTGCTCAGCCTTAATCCTAAGATATTGCTGCATCATGGGGGTTTGTTGTTTTATAGTATGTTCTGAATATAAATCTATCGACATGCATCTACCTAAGAGGTTGAATATGGAGCTAAACCAAGAGATTAAGACTCTGGCTGCACAGTTGGGCGCTATTTTAACGGATAAATGTCTGACAATCACTACTGCCGAGTCATGTACGGGCGGTGGAATAAGCTATGCGTTGACGGATACTCCGGGCAGCTCAGCATACGTAGACAGATGTTTTGTCACCTATAGTAATGGCGCCAAGCACGTGTTGTTGGGTGTCAATGAGCAAACCTTAAACAGTGTTGGTGCTGTGAGCGAACAGACGGTACGGGAAATGGCCACAGGCGCAGCAAAGCAAGCTAATGCGGATATTGCGATAGCTGTTTCCGGCATCGCTGGGCCTAGTGGTGGGTCGGATGATAAGCCTGTTGGACTGGTGTGGTTTGCTATCAATATACGCGGGCAGGTGAGCACCTATGAACAGGTTTTTTCTGGTGATCGTAGTTATATTAGATTGCAAGCTATTGCTTTTGCTCTAAAAAATACTGTTTCATTGATTCAACCCTAAAAATGTACTTGATACTGTGATTCTATACAGTATACTGAGCCCATTACGCTAGATTGGAGAAGCAAATGAACGATAACAAACAAAAAGCGCTCGACGCCGCTTTATCACAAATTGAACGTCAGTTTGGTAAAGGTTCAATCATGAAGCTAGGCGACAGCCAAGCATTAGACATTGAATCTATCTCTACCGGTTCATTGGGGATTGATATTGCGTTGGGTATAGGTGGTCTACCAACAGGTCGTATCGTTGAGATCTATGGTCCAGAATCATCAGGTAAAACCACATTAACGTTGCAAGTTATCGCAGAAGCACAAAAACAAGGTAAAACCTGTGCCTTCGTTGATGCTGAACATGCTTTGGATCCAGTCTATGCAGAGAAACTAGGCGTAAACGTTGATGAACTTTTAGTTTCACAGCCAGATACTGGTGAGCAGGCGCTTGAAATTTGCGATATGTTAGTACGTTCAGGTGCTGTCGATGTGGTTATCGTTGACTCGGTAGCAGCATTAACGCCAAAAGCTGAAATTGAAGGTGATATGGGGGATGCGCACGTTGGCTTGCAAGCCCGTTTGATGTCACAGGCGTTACGTAAATTAACGGCAAATATTAAACGCTCAAATACATTGTGTATTTTCATTAACCAGATTCGTATGAAGATTGGTGTGATGTTTGGTAATCCAGAAACTACAACGGGTGGTAACGCACTTAAGTTTTATGCGTCTGTTCGTATTGATATTCGTCGTATTGGTTCTGTTAAAGAAGGCGATGAGGTCGTAGGTAATGAAACCCGCGTTAAGATAGTTAAAAACAAAGTGGCACCACCATTTAAGCAAGCTGAGTTTATTATCATGTATGGTGAAGGGATTTCAAAACATGGTGAGTTAATTGACTTAGGTGTGAAGCATAAGCTGGTTGAAAAGTCAGGTGCTTGGTATAGCTACAATGGCAGTAAAGTGGGTCAGGGTAAATCAAACTCGATTAAATTCTTAAAAGATAACCCAGAGATTTCTAACGAGATCGAGGGCAAATTAAGAGAGATGCTTTTACTGCAAGCGACCATCAAGCCTGAAGAAGGTGAAGAGCCGGCATTAGCTGCAACGGATGCTGAGCTATAAGCAACAACAATTAAGCGTAAGAAGCCCAGCATTGCTGGGCTTTTTTATTGTTGAGGCTAAGTACTGTGACTCTAAGCCAATTCAACAGGGAGTATAACTCTGTAAGGTCTATGTACTAAAACACATACTTCGCTGAAAGCTGTAAACGATTTAGGTCACCGTCTATATTCGCTTCTGTGTCTCGAGTGGCGACTTTATATTCAATGCCAAAAGTGAGTTGTTTAGCTGGTGAATATAGCAAGTTGGCACTATAACTGTGGCTGGATTTGGTTGGATTGCCAGTGATGCTTAATAAGCTTTCATCGTTATCAGCTAAAAAGAATGAGTATAAAAATGTTGAACGGAATTGCTCATTCCAATGATGTTGATAGCCAACAAAACCTGAAGTTGAATCAATCGCATGTAAGTCATTACCATCAAATACAGCACCGTTAGCAACATTTAAACCCACATATCGGCCCAAGCCTTGGCCTTGTGTCATCATGAACTTGAGGTTGTTTTTACCAAAATTCACTCGCCCTGAAGCGCTGATCCCTAACGATGTTTCAGTTTCATCTGCTGCTCCCACTTTGTAGGTTAATTGTCGTGCTAATGCAGCAACAGCGAAATGACCCCAGTCTGCGTTGTAGGTGTAGCGAGCGGTAAAGTCAGGCATACTCGCATCATCGGTTTCTACGCGAGCGCTATCCGCAGTCGTTACGGTACTTTCGGGGTTTTCAGCAGAAAATGACCAGTTACCCGTACTGTATTTCACCATGGCTTGGCGCACGAACACTGTGCCCTCGGCAGGACCTACAAAATCGAGTGTTTCAGGCAACGCAGAAACGTTTTGGAAGTTACTCCATGCTTGTCCAAACAACCAACCTTTATAAGTCACGAAGGCTTGTCGTAGCCTTGGTGAATAGGAGTTGGTAACACGCTCATTCCCGCCTGTCGAGGCAATAAAATCCAACTCGATTTTGGTTTTAATTTCACTGCCATCATCTAATTTGGTCCGTGTTGCTAGGTTAAACCTTGACTGCCGTGCGTGCATATCGAATACCGCATCGGACGAAGATGTAGCGGAAACAGGTGTTGTGCCAGGCACATAGAAGTCGCGGCCTATGTGTCCACTGCTCAAAGAGCCGTCAGAAAAGTCACTCCAAATCGCATCCAGTTTTATGTAACCACCGTAGTTCAGCTCTGTTTGGTCTATCGACGCAGCCATTGCGCTCGAACAGAGTAAGCTCAGCACACTCAGTGCTATCATTGTTTTTTTAGTGCCATGTGATGTTGTCATAATCGTTGTTCCTATGAAGCGACTTATCTGTTTGATTTTTATCGCTTGGTATAAAACGTCGATATTCACTTTTGATGATGGGTGGTAATTACTCAATTACCCATTGGTCTATACGACTAAGGTGTTACAAATATTGTTTAGTCAATCTCACAAGTCATAAGTAGAATCGCATAAATTTTTAATAACTCTTTGCTTATTATTAACTTTTTGTAATTGTTTAGGGGCTATCAGGGGTTAGCTTATGAAAACAAAAGGCTTGAGTTAATTTCATGTAGCAAGTTAAAGTCATCCATGTCTACAACTAAGGTCTAATACTTTCACAGCCTTTGCTGAGTGATCCTTGGACAAAGCCTAGCGGCAAGTAAATTAAAATGGAGATGACTATGTCACAGAGCATTTATCCGGTTCCTGAAGCTTTCAAGAACAATGCACTCATTGATAACGATAAATATAACACGCTGTACAAGCAGTCAATTGAGGATCCGCAAGGATTTTGGGCTGAACATGGGCAACGCCTTGCGTGGTCAAAGCCATACACACAGGTGAAGAACACTTCTTTCGATAAAGGTCATATAAGCATTAAGTGGTTTGAAGACGGTCAGCTAAATGCGTCTTACAATTGTATTGACCGTCACTTAGAAAATAAAGCAGATAAAGTAGCACTGATCTGGGAGGGAGATAACCCAGAACACAGTGAACATATTACCTATCAGCAGTTACACGATGAAGTGGCGAAGTTAGCAAATGGCTTGAAAAAATTAGGCGTTGGCAAGGGTGATAGAGTCGCTATATATATGCCAATGACTCCACAAGCGGTGTATGCAATGCAAGCATGTGCGCGTATTGGGGCTATTCACTCCGTGGTATTTGGCGGCTTTTCACCATCAGCCATTGCTGATCGAATTAAGGACTCTGGCGCAAAAGTGGTGATCACCTCTGATGAAGGCCGTCGTGGTGGTAATTGTGTACCTCTTAAAGCCAATGTAGACGAAGCACTTTCTCAGCCTGATGTAAATATAGAGCATGTAATCGTACACCAATTGACCGGCGGCGATGTGCAATGGCAATCACATGACGTATGGTGGCATGAGTTAACCTCGGACGTTGAGCCTGTGTGTGTGCCAACACCTGTGGACGCAGAAGACCCATTATTTATCCTTTATACGTCAGGGTCGACTGGTCAACCAAAAGGGGTTGTGCATACGACGGGGGGATACCTAGTTTATGCTTCGATGACCCACGAATATGTGTTCGATTTAAAAGAAGATGATGTGTATTGGTGTAGTGCGGATGTGGGCTG
Organism: Pseudoalteromonas sp. MMG022; assembly: GCF_021654245.1. Classification (NCBI taxonomy): domain Bacteria; kingdom Pseudomonadati; phylum Pseudomonadota; class Gammaproteobacteria; order Alteromonadales; family Pseudoalteromonadaceae; genus Pseudoalteromonas; species Pseudoalteromonas sp. MMG022. The sequence continues at coordinate 18,665 of NZ_JAKFZQ010000006.1, forward strand.
GATCACAGGACACAGTTATATCGCTTATGGACCGCTTGCGAATGGGTGTACACAAGTTCTTTTTGAAGGTATTCCAACATATCCTAACTCTGGGCGTATTGGTGAGGTGGTTGATAAACATAATGTCACGATTCTTTATACCGCTCCAACCGCGATTCGGGCACTCATGGCAAAAGGAGATGAAGCAACGGCTTCGTCTAAACGCACAAGTTTAAGAGTGTTGGGTTCGGTTGGTGAGCCTATTAATCCAGAAGCGTGGTCTTGGTACCATGAGCACATTGGTAACAGTCAGTGTCCAATTGTAGACACATGGTGGCAGACTGAAACGGGTGGCATCATGATCACACCATTACCAGGTGCGACCGATATGAAACCAGGCTCTGCAACTAGGCCCTTCTTTGGTATAGCTCCAGCCTTGTTTGATGCACAAGGAAACGAATTGTCTGGAGAGGCAGAGGGTAATCTGGTGATATTAGATAGCTGGCCGTCACAAGCGCGCACAGTGTATGGTGATCACGAGCGTTTTGAACAAACGTACTTCTCGGCTTATGCTGGTGTTTACTTCACAGGTGATGGTTGTCGTCGAGATGTAGATGGTTATTATTGGATCACAGGCCGCGTAGATGATGTACTCAATGTGTCAGGACATAGATTGGGCACCGCTGAAATTGAAAGCGCATTGGTTGCACATGAGTCGGTAGCAGAAGCGGCTGTGGTAGGTTACCCACATGACATCAAAGGTCAGGGTATTTATGTGTACATTACTCCTAACGAAGGGGTAGTCGTAACGGATGAATTGACTAAAGATGTACGTAACTGGGTAAGAAAGGAGCTTAGTCCTATTGCATCACCAGATATGATCCAGTGGTCGCCAAATTTACCAAAAACGCGTTCGGGTAAAATCATGCGCCGTATTTTGCGCAAGATTGCTGCCAATGAATATCAGCAGCTCGGTGACATTTCGACGTTAGCCGATCCAAGTGTCGTAGATGAACTGATAGAAAACCGCTTAAATCGTTAATTGAGCGTTAAAAGCTTGAACTTCATTAAATTCTAAACGACTATATCGGCTGTCATCGGTCACGATGACAGCCGAATTGTTAGGAGCAAATATGAATCAGTTTTTAATTGCAGACGATCATCCGTTATTTAGAGCGGCGTTGAAAGGCGCATTACAAAATCAGTTCGATACGCTCTCGGTATTTGAAGCCGATACGTTTGAAGCCACGCTAGCAACTTTGGCTAAACAGGACGAATTAGATTTATTACTTCTAGACTTGCATATGCCCGGTAGTGGTGATCTCTATGGTTTGATCCGAATTCGGGAGGATTTTCCGAGCCTTCCTGTGGTGGTGGTATCTGGCAGTGAAGATTTGACAGTTATCTCAAAAGTGATGGGATATGGGGCTATGGGATTTATTCCTAAGTCTTCATCACCTCAAGACATAACTATGGCAATCGACACTGTGCTTGCGGGTGACAACTGGTTACCTGATAACATCAAAGACAAAGTGGCAAATATTGAACATGAAGACAAAGCGCTCGCACAGCAGGTTGCCTCTTTAACACCACAACAATTTAAGGTACTTCAATATTTACATGAAGGATTGTTGAACAAACAAATTGCTTTTGAGTTACATATTTCTGAGGCAACGGTTAAAGCTCACATTACGGCAATCTTTAGAAAACTCGGGGTGTACAATCGAACTCAAGCGGTGTTGATTGCTTCAAAACTACAACTTGAGCCCATCGATACACAAGCATAAAAAAAAGCGCCACAGCGCTTTTTCATCGTTTTGATAGCTATAACTTAGCTAAACACAACGGTTTTATTACCATTGATAAATACCTTGTGTTCAGATGCTAACTGAATTGCCTTACAAAACACTGTTTTCTCAATGTCTCGGCCCATTTTTGCCATAGTATCGGCATCATTGGCGTGGCTCACCTGTGTCACATCTTGAACAATAATTGGTCCTTCATCGAGTTCATCATTCACAAAGTGCGCTGTGGCACCAATAATTTTTACGCCACGCTCGAATGCTTGATGATAGGGCTTAGCACCAATGAATGCGGGTAAAAATGAATGGTGAATATTGATGATTTGATTACTAAAGCGCGCCACAAATTCGGGGCTAAGAATACGCATGTATTTAGCAAGTCCAACGATATCCGGCTGATATTGTTCTATCACCTCTGCCATTTTTTCATCATGCTCTACGCGGCTAAGCCCCGTGTGTGGTACGCAGTGAAATGGAATACCAAACCCTTTAACTAATGGTTCGAGATCGCGATAGTTGGCTATCACCGCCAGTACTTCAATATTCATGGCGTTTTCGTATTGTTTAAGTAGTACGCCACCAAGACAGTGCGCTTCCTTGGTTGCCAGCAATACCACTTTGGTTTTTTCACCATGGTGAAGTGCAACCTGAGCCCCCTCTGGAAGTTGTCCTCTTAGTTGTGATAAGAACTGCTCGCTAGGCTCACCGGTTAACTCGGTACGCATAAAAAAGCGCGAACCCTCGCGGTCAACAAATTCGTTATTACGCGTAATATTTAAATTATGCTTAAAACAAAGGTTGGTTATTTTGGCTATTAGTCCAACCCCATCCGCACATTGCGTGGTAAGTATATAGTTCATTTTCCTCATTCCTGTATTCACCCCACTTAGCGTGGGGGTTTAGCATACTAGCAATCGAAACAGGTTTAGTTAACTATAAATTGCAAAATAATGAGGTTTTTTTGGATAACGGTAAAATGGAGTTTCAGATGAATATGGCTACAAAATACAGGAAGATTAAAAGCCACGGTTGTGGCTTTATAAAAGACAATTATCCGCCGAGTGGTTTGGTTCTAGCTTGTTGAGGAAGCGCTGGTCCGTCAGTAGGGCCACCATTGCCTCCTTTAATAAGCTTTAGTAGCTCTGAGCTAACAATTTTCATCATGGATAAATTTCTCCCTAAATTTTGCTCTAGACGCATAGCTTAGCATCGTAACGCTGATCATAACCTTGCCTAAGAATACAGTATTGTCTCTGATAAATAACTTAATTGGTGCAGTACTTAAAAAGCTATATTTATAGAGTAAAACTTCTATCCAAGTTGCAAAATTTACTAAGCATAACAATAGTATAATGCAAATAATTCCGGCTTCTTGTGGTACAAAGCGATGCGTTTGGATTACGTTATTAAAATATTCATACCCTGTCTTACTATATAACCATATAGCAAGACGTTTACGATATACAACGGGAAGCAAAAATACAAGGCTTATAAAAACGCAGTATATATAGAAGTGAGTGTTCCACTGTAGGACTATATCTGTCATAGCTAATCCTAATATTTCAATTATGAGATAGAATATGAAAAACCATCTGGCACTTGCTGTCTTCCACGCCATACATAGCCCAAAAATTACAAATGCTATAGGCATATAGTCTATTAATGCGTAAATATTCATTATTTATCATCCTTCCTGTTATTAGGAGTTTTTGTATCCACTGGTTTGACATGCTGGGCTTGTGAAAAATTAAAGTAAGTACCTGTGATATCCTTACCAAAGATAAGGAATAGTTCAAACAGTTGAGCGTAACTTAAATCCGTTTTTCCTGACTCATAATTGCTGATACTGGCTTGATCAACATTGAGTTTCTGTGCCAATTGCGCTTGCGTCCAGCCTTTTTCATGTCTAAGGATCCGAATTGAAGCTTGTACTTCTGCCCTAAAACCGTCTACTTTTTTCCGCCGCGTATGGGTATTGTTTTTCATTAATGGCGCGCTCCCTCCTCTGAGCTTTAGTTACGCAAAATTAACACTGAAACATTGGTGTAACAACTGGTTTTTCTTCTAACTGGCTGAAATTAATGATTTTATGAAAGTATTCATAAGGGCTGTGGGTGGGGCTCATAACAAAAGAAGTAAGAATGGCACTCTTACCTAAAAATGCCCTTTTTGTTTTAAATACTGTAATTAAGCAGCGCCTTTAATTTGGCGGGTTTTATTGGTTTACTCAAATAGTGAATACCTTCGGCTTTGGTGTGCCGCTTTAAGGTGTCATCTCGTACTGCAGTGATTAAGATAGCAGGAACAGGGCGTTGCCAAATATCTCGCAAAGTTTTTACTAGTGTGATGCCATCTTGTTCTTCACCAAGTTGATAATCCATTAAAATAATATCTGGGGCTGCGTGGGCCTTGGCATAGTCGATAGCATCAGATGAGTGAGAGAATAGGCTATGCTTTATGTGCCATTTATTCAGTAAACTTGCCATAGCCTGCAGATTTTTAGGGTCGTCATCCACCGCAATAACATGTAATTGGGAGTTTCTATCGATATCTGACAATTGTGTGCCAGGTTGAGCTTTCTGCTCTACCAATTGCTCATCGCCTATTGGAATGGTGACGCTAAAACAGCTGCCCTTGCCAACCCAAGAGCGTACGGATAATTCAAGACTGAGTAGATCGCATAACCGTTTGACAACACCTAGGCCTAACCCAACGCCTTTATTGTCGTTGTTTTGAATTCGGTAAAAGTCATTAAATATTTTACTAAGTTGGTGTTGTGATATACCTGGACCTGTGTCCCAAACGTCCAGCCTCAAACTGTGTTTTCGGTTGCGGCAGGCGATCAGTACTTTGCCGTACTCAGTATATTTCACCGCGTTTGATACGAGGTTTTGAACGACCCGGCGCAGGTAGGTGATGTCGCTGTGCACTATCGCGTGATTACTGCGCATTTTAAGTTGTAAGCCCTTGTCACTGGATAAAATCGCGTACTCATTGGCTAAAGGGCCGAGAATGTCATCAATACAAAAATGTCGCGGCGAGGGTTGCATTGCACCTTGTTCTAATTTGGCGATGTCTAATAGAGCTGACATCAGGTGAACCGTAGAGTCTAGGCTATCCGCGAGCTTGTCAAAATTTCCTCTATCCTGTTGACTCAATGGCTGCGCATCAATGGCAGCTAGGTATAAACGGGCAGCATTGAGTGGCTGTAAGATATCGTGACTGGCTAGTGCTAAAAAGCGGGTTTTACTGTCATTGGCACGCTCAGCTTCTTTTTTAGCAGCCATCAGGGCTTGCTCCGTTGCTATTCGAGATGTGATTTGCGCCTGTAAGTCTGTGTTGATGGTGCGAATTTCTTGGGTGCGCGCTTCAATACGGTTCTCCAAGTCCATATTAATTTCTTCAAGCGCGTTTTGTGTGTTGATGTGCATAGTGATATCAGAGAAGCTGGTGACAAAGCCTCCTTCAGGAAGTGGATTACCACGCATTTCATATACTTGTCCATCGCGGCGATGACGAATGAAGTGATGTGGTGTGCCGTTACGAAGGTGTTGTACTCGCTTGTCAACGAGCCGCTCTATGTCACCCGGCCCACATTCCCCCCTTTGCGCGTTAAAGCGAATAACCTTTTCGATGGGCAGACCCACTTCTAAAAAGCCATCTGGGTAGTCAAACATCTCACTGTAGCGCTTGTTCCAAGCAACCAAATTTAGCTCTTTATCGACCACAGAAATACCATGGCTAAGGTTTTCCAAAGAGGTGTAGAGTAGGTTTTGGTTGAATTGTAGGGCTTGTGTGGTTTCGTCGAAGAAGTTAACCACTTCTTCAAAGGCCATTTGTTTGCCAGAGGCCACGGTATGGATCAAGGCTTGCGCTGAGGAGGCGCCAAGTACGCCAGTCAGAGCTCGTTCGCAATAGGCGATAAAATCTGCATCGGGGTAAGCATTATTATCATCAATATTATTACTTTGTGCATATTGGCTTAGGAGTTGCCCTGAGCGCTGAATGCCGAGAAATGTTTGGAGTAACACCTTAAAGTCATACACACTGGCTTTGATATTTTTATCCATGCGTTTTGCAAACCCTGCTTGCTCCTTAGGGTAAACGAACGCGGCGGCCTGAATTTTATCGATTAAGCGTTCATGTGCGGCCAGTGAAAAGCTGATATAACAGAAAATGTTGGCAGATAAGGCAATGAGCGTTCCTTTGGTGATGATACTTTGTCGCAGTTCATAATCGAGCGCAATGCCTGTGCCCACCACTGGCAGCATCAAAAATAGCGTCCAGCAGATGAAACCGGCTAATAAGCCTGCATAAACGCCATACGCGTGACCTTTTCGCCAATATAAGCCACCGATAATTGCGGGCAGCAGCTGTGTAACCAAAGAGAATGCCACCAGTCCCATGTTCGCCAAAGCTTCGCCGTGGCCAAACCATTGCTGGTATAAATACGCCAACAACAAAATAGCAGCGATAATAACGCGGCGGATCAATAAAATGGGGGTTTTGTAGTTGCGGGTCAGGGCACTGCGCTTTAGCTTTCTTTTAAGTAGTAAAGGCAGTACCACGTCGTTAGAGAGCATAGTGCTGAGCGTAAGTGTTGCAACCACTATCATCGCTGTGGCAGCAGATAGACCGCCAATAAACACAAAGGTAGTAATGAGCGGGTGATCTTGCATTAACGGCAGTGCCAATACAAAGCTGTCGGCTGCTATATTAGCACCAATTTGAGGGTGTATTGCAGCCGTTGCGATCGGAATAATCATTGCGGCGATAAGTAATAAATATAGCGGGAATGCCCAGCGAGCGGTGCGCAAGTGGCGGCTATCTTGGTTATCCACTACGGTGACATGAAATTGTCTAGGTAAACAAACAATGGCTGCTGCAGCCATCAGACTTTGACCCACAAAGTTGAAGCTAAACGCATCAAAATTGAGCCAATGTTTGATGTTAATTGTACCACTATCTTGGACCTTCAGCAGCGCTATTATGGCAAGTATCGCCACCGCACCCAGCGCGATGAACTTAATAATGGATTCGAATGCAACGGCTAACATCAAGCCTGAGCGATACTCAGTTACATCTACTTTTCGAGTACCAAAAAAGATGGCGAATAACGCCATAACGAGCGTGCCGGTCAGCGCCAGTGCATTACCAGAGAGTAGCGAACCTTGTTGAAGTAGTAAAAAACTGCTGCTGAGCGCTTTGAGTTGCAGTGCAATATAGGGAATGGTTGCTAGCAGCGCAATCATAGTGACCATGACGGCTGTGGCTTGGCGTTTGCCATAGCGCGCGGAAATAAAATCAGCAATAGTGGTAATGTTTTGCTTTTTACTGACCAAAATAAGTTTACGTAAAAAACCATGACCGAAGAAAAATAACAAGGCTGGCCCAAGTAAAATAGGTAAGTAGTGCCAGCTACTTTCAGCGGCGGTGCCGACTGAGCCATAATAAGTCCAAGACGTGCAGTAAATGCCCAGTGAAAACGCATACACAAAGGGGTGGTGAGTGATCCGCATCGCCAATGGTGTGGTTTTATCTCCCCAGTTGGCTAGCCAGAACAGAAGGCCAATGTAACTCAGTGAGACCAGAATGAGTGCAGCTGTCATTGTTATTCTTGTTAAATCAACGTGTCTTTACCTTACCACAGATTTAGCCAGTGTCTGTACATCACATATTACATTGATGTTTTTAACCTTTTGTTTCTTATATATAAGTTGTTTTCTTCAAGTTGATTTAGACTAATGTCGTATAAGCGTCATATTTTCCTTGATGGATAACATACCTTTCCATAATTAGTTATAACTCATTGTTATTTAATGAATTAATTGTGAATTATTTTTTCTCAAGGTGCAGTTAACGTAAACGTAATGTTTTTGCTACGACTAAGGTCTCAATTTATTCTTATCAAGCCGTTGCTAAGGTAAATGGTGACAATTAACACCAACACAGCTCAAGCATGGGCGCGTGATAGGGGATATAAAATGGCTTTTAAAGATGAACAACAAGCAAAAGCATACTGGTCAGAAAATCTCACCTTAATGTTTAAACTGTTGGCAATTTGGTTTGTAGTGTCTTTCGGTTTTGGCATTTTGCTGGTGGATGTGCTCAACGAAGTGCGTTTTTTCGGATTTAAATTGGGTTTTTGGTTTTCACAACAAGGGGCTATTTATACCTTTGTTGCTTTGATTTTTGTCTACGTATTCAAGATGAATGCATTGGATAAAAAATACGGCGTAGACGAATAGGGGCATAATGATGGATGTACAAACTCTCACATTTATAATCGTCGGTTTGAGCTTTGCGCTCTATATCGGTATCGCAATTTGGGCGCGTGCAGGCTCAACGAAAGATTTTTATGTTGCCGGTGGCGGTGTGCCGCCATTTGCAAATGGTATGGCAACAGCTGCGGATTGGATGAGTGCGGCTTCATTTATTTCCATGGCGGGGATCATTTCATTTGCCGGTTACGATGGCGGTGTTTACCTGATGGGCTGGACGGGCGGTTATGTATTGCTGGCTCTGTGTTTAGCGCCTTATCTGCGTAAGTTCGGCAAATTCACGGTTCCAGACTTTATCGGTGATCGCTACTACTCGCAGGTTGCGCGTGTTGTAGCTATTTTGTGTGCTATTTTTATTTGCTTCACCTACATAGCAGGGCAAATGCGAGGTGTTGGTGTGGTATTTTCTCGTTTTCTAGAAGTAGACATAGAAACGGGTGTATACATTGGTATGGTGATTGTTTTCTTCTATGCCGTACTTGGTGGTATGAAGGGGATCACATACACCCAAGTTGCACAATATTGTGTGTTAGTGTTCGCATATCTTGTACCTGCAATTTTTATCTCGTTGATGATGACGGGGCATTTGTTACCACAGACAGGGTTTGGCGCAACGCTTGCTGATGGCTCAGGTACGTATGTGTTGGATAAACTCGATGGGCTCAGCGCCGAACTGGGTTTTGCACAATATACCGAAGGGTCAAAAAGCATGATTGATGTGTTTGCTATCACTGCAGCATTGATGGTGGGTACCGCTGGTTTACCACATGTTATTGTGCGCTTCTTTACTGTACCTCGTGTAAAAGACACACGTATTTCGGCTGCATGGACACTGGTATTTATCGCCATAGTCTACACCACAGCACCTGCAGTGGCGTCATTTGCGCGCGTTAATATGATTGATACGATCAATGGTAAGGATGGTAGCGGCACAGCTTACGCCGAAGCACCAACTTGGGTTAAAAACTGGGAAAGAACTGGGCTTATCGTGTTTGAGGACAAAAATAATGATGGCAAGATGTTCTATTCGTCAGGAAAAATTAGCGACCCTAATAGTGCGAACGAAGTGCAAATTGACCGTGACATCATGGTATTGGCAAACCCAGAAATCGCAGATTTACCTGCATGGGTGATTGCACTTGTCGCGGCAGGTGGTATTGCAGCGGCACTGTCAACCACAGCTGGGTTACTATTGGTTATTTCAACATCCGTTTCCCATGACCTGCTTAAGCGAACCTTAAAACCTAATATCAGTGATAAACAGGAACTGCTAGCGGCGCGTTTATCTGCCATGGTTGCCATTGTAATTTCTGCTTACTTCGGGATTAATCCACCAGGGTTTGTTGCTTCGGTTGTTGCGTTTGCGTTTGGTTTAGCCGCTGCAAGCTTCTTCCCTGCGATCATAATGGGGATCTTCTCTAAACGCATGAATAAAGAAGGTGCCATTGCAGGAATGGTGACAGGGATAACCTTTACGGCAGCATATATCATTTACTTTAAGTTTATCAGCCCAGAACTTAATACCCCGGCACATTGGTTGTTTGGCATCTCACCTGAGGGAATAGGTATTGTGGGCATGATGGTGAACTTTATCGTTGCGGCGGTAGTGCTCAAATTAACGGCACAAACACCAGAGGAAGTGCAGCAGATGGTCGAAAGCATTCGTAACCCTAAGGGATCGGGTGAAGCTCATGCGCACTAGAGGAATTTGCTAGTATTAGAAGGAACAACCCAGCCCATTTGGGCTGGGTTTTTTAGTTAAGGATAATGGTTTATCCGATGGTTATTGGTGAATAGTTTAGGAGCGAGGATGACGCCTGAAATTGCAGAGGTTAAACGATTTGTTAGCAAGCAAATGCCTTTTAGTCAGCTACCAGAAGCAGCCAGCCATTTTTTTGCCACTCACCTAGAGGTAATTTACCTGACAGAGCAGAACCAGTATCAATGGTTACGTAGTGGCAATTTATATTTGTATCTTGTTCGCTCAGGTAGTTATGACCTACTTAACGCGCATGGCGAAGTAGTGACGCGTTTAGCGCAAGGGGATTACTTTGGCTATCCATCACTGTTAACGGGTGAAGCGATTAAAAACCAATTGCAGGTGAATCTTGCGGGTTTAGTTTACTTACTCAATGAAGAACATTTTGAATTTTTACGCCGTGAATATAAGGTTTTTGAGCAACACTTTGTAAAAGCACATGCAAATAGACTTCTTTCTTCTCACTATAAACAAAGTCGCGATAGCTGGTCAGAAAAAAAGATAAGCGAAGTGATGACCAAAGGAGCTGTTGTGCTTGCCCCACACGCAAGCATTTATGAAGCGGCTCAAACGATGAGTCAGCATTGCGTTTCGTCTATTATCATTAGTGAACATCGAAAACTATTGGGTGTGGTGACGGATCGAGATTTACGCAACCGGGTACTGGCAGCGAGCGTCTCTCCTCAGCAGTCAATTGCAAGTATTATGACTGATTCACCCAAATATATATTTGAACACAATCGAGTGTTTTCGGCGTTACACTTAATGCTCAAGCATAATATTCATCATTTACCTGTACTCAATGAGCGTCATGAACCGTTAGGAATGTTGACCAGTACCGATCTATTACGCCAGCAAAAAAGCGATCCAGTGCAGTTGATAGGTAAGATTTACAAGGCACAAAGCCTTTCAGCAATAAAGTTATGTGCATCTGAGATCCCCGACTTGTTAAAGCGCTTTGCTAATAACATCGAAGATATTTCTCTGATTGGTAAATTGCTCAGTGGTCTCAGTGATGCGCTGACCTCACGATTAATTGCTTTATATCAGCTAGAACACGGTGAAGCTCCTTGCCCATTTAGTTGGATCTGTTTTGGGTCACAAGCCAGAGAAGAACAAACCCTCCATTCTGATCAGGACAACGGTTTATTGTTACCCAATGAGGTAAACGATGAGCAACGAAGTTACTTTTCAGGATTAGGGCGCTTTGTTTGTGAACAACTGGCTCATTGTGGTATCCGTACATGCCCTGGGAATATTATGGCCAGCAATGAGCATTGCAGAGGTTCACTTGCGCAGTGGTTAGAGCGTTTTAAACTCTGGGTCGCTCAACCAACGCCAAAAGCAATGCTCAATTGTAAGATATATTTTGATATTCGTTTTATTGACGGCAGTAGCGCCTTGTACAATGAATTCACAACGCAATTAAGTGAAATGGCTAAAAACGAATTGTTTTTTGCGGCTATGGCAACGGATATTACGACCAATTCTGTACCATTAGGGTTGTTTCACCAATTCAAGCTAGAAAAAGATAAACAGCAGCATAAATATTTGGATCTGAAGCGCCGTGGTGTGGTGATCATCAATGATCTTGTGCGGCTATATGCTTTAAAAGCGCAAGTTTACAAAGCCAATACCCTTGAACGACTGGACGCGTTACTCAGTACGACGTTGTTGAGTAAAGAGGATATTTATGACTTAAAAGATTGCTGGCGCTACCTTACCCAATTAAGGCTTAAAACGCAGCTAGAGTATGAGCAATTACCAGAAAACTGTATCAACCCTGAGCATCTCACATCTCTTGAGCGGCATCAGCTTAAAGAAGCATTTTATCTTATAAAGCAAGCGCAACAAGCCTGTGCGTTCAAATTTGCCAGAGGAAGCTTGTGATGTGGGGGCTGCGTTGGTGGCACAAGTTTTATGGTCTGATGAAGTTACGACAGAGTGAATTCAATGCCTTTGAGTATGTGATCCTGGATCTAGAGCTGACAGGTTTGGATGCGCAAAACGATGAAATTGTCTCAGTAGCATGGTTGATGATTGAGCGAGGAAAAGTACATTTAGACTCGAGCGAATATTATATAAATAAAGAAGTACAAGCCCTATCGCAAAGCCCTATATATCATGGCATTGATGAGCAAATGGTTGAACAAGGCGAGCGACTGAGTCAGATTTTAACCCGCTTAGGTGCTGTGTTAGAAGGAAAAATATTAGTGTGTCACAATGCGCAGCTAGATTGGGCCTTTTTAAAACAAGCGAGTAAATGTCGCGGATTAACGTTAAGTCCTTTAGCTGTATTGGATACCATGGCTATTGAGAAGCGTCGTTTATCCGCTCGCACTGAACCTTTGAACTCAGATAGTTTAACGTTGCAGGCATGTCGAATCCGTTATCATTTACCAGAATATGGGGCGCATAATGCGCTAACCGATGCGTTGGCAACCGCAGAGCTGTTACTTGCACAAGCCAGTGCTATTAATGTCGGTAAACGCCTTAAACTAGGACAGTTACTCCAGTGAGCTCCCTCGCTTGCTTGAAAATACCGAAACATAATACCGCGAATCTTGTACATTGATTAGCTGCAAGGCAGCCCGCATTTTGATCCGGTATGTAAAAAAAGTTTCTCATTACCCTTACACATTTCAGCGTGGTCGATTACAATAGCGCCATCTTTTGGAGCAAAGCTCCTGTAATTATTCGCATTTAGCTGGATTTTCAATCTAATGGCAATCAAACTGGCAATCAATGGTTTTGGTCGTATCGGTCGCAACATAGTACGCGCGCTGTACGAGTCCGGACGCCAGCACGAAATTCAGGTTGTCGCTATCAATGAATTAGCGGACCCAAAAGCGGTTGCCCACCTATTAAAATATGATACTTCTCATGGGCGTTTTGCGTTTGATGTCAGTCATCAAGCGCCGTACTTAAATGTCGCTGGCGACAGGATTCAATTGTTCAATGAGGCCGATCCGAGTTTGTTGCCTTGGCAGGCATTGGATGTTGACGTTGTACTCGAATGTACTGGTGTGTTTCACTCTCGTCCGGATGCTATGCGCCATTTAAATGCTGGTGCCAAAAAAGTACTTTTTTCTCAACCTGCGGATGCGGATGTAGACGCGACCATAGTGTATGGTATCAATGATGAGGAGCTTCGAGCTTCCCATACTATTGTATCGAATGGTTCGTGTACGACGAATTGTATTGTTCCTGTAATAAAGGTGCTGGATGACGCATTTGGTATTGAATCGGGTGCAATCACGACGATTCATGCATCCATGCATGATCAACAGGTGATCGACGCTTATCATAGTGATCTAAGACGTACCCGCGCAGCCAGTCAATCAATTATCCCTGTAGATACAAAGCTGGCACGAGGTATTGAACGTATACTGCCTAAATTTCATAGTCGCTTTGAGGCTATCGCTGTGCGTGTGCCCACAATCAATGTTACGGCAATGGATTTGAGCGTTACACTTAATGCCGATGTAGATTTGGTGAAAGTGAATCAGGTTTTGCAAAAAGCCGCATCAGGCAGATTAGAAGGCATTTTGAGTTATACCGAAGAACCATTAGTCTCGGTGGATTTTAATCATGACCCTCACTCTTGTATTATTGATGGCACCCAAACACGAGTTAGTCATAAAAGACTCGTAAAATTATTAGTGTGGTGTGATAACGAGTGGGGATTTGCCAATCGAATGCTCGACACGGCAGCGGCAATGATGGCTGTTAGATAATTTATTTGAATATTGAAGTATCGTAATGAAGGAGAAGTCCATGTCTGTCATTAAAATGGCTGATTTAGATTTAAGCGGCAAGCGCGTATTAATCAGAGAAGATTTGAACGTGCCTGTTAAAGAGGGCAAAGTGACCTCTGATGCACGCATTCGCGCATCACTGCCTACCATCAAACTTGCGCTTGAAAAAGGTGCTAAAGTGATGGTGATGTCGCACTTAGGCCGCCCAACGGAAGGCGAGTATGATGCACAATATTCTATGCAGCCAGTGGTGGATTACTTGAATGATGCTTTGCCACAAAACGTTCGTTTGGTAACTGACTACCTTGATGGTGTAGAGGTTGCTGACAACGAAGTGGTGGTGTTTGAGAATGTTCGCTTTAACGTTGGTGAAAAGAAAGACGACGAAACGCTGGCTAAACAACTTGCGGCATTGTGCGATGTATATGTGATGGACGCATTTGGTACCGCGCATAGAGCACAAGCTTCAACTCATGGTGTTGGCCTATTTGCCCCTGTCGCTTGTGCTGGCCCTTTGCTGGCGGCTGAGTTAGATGCATTAGGTAAAGCGTTAGATAATCCAGCGCGTCCGTTAGTGGCGATTGTTGGTGGCTCTAAAGTATCAACTAAATTAACGGTACTAGACTCGTTGTCAACGGTCGTAGATCAGCTTGTTGCTGGTGGCGGTATTGCAAATACCTTCATCGCTGCTGCCGGACACCCTGTAGGTAAGTCTTTATATGAGAAAGATTTAATAGATGAAGCCAACAAATTAACTGATGCTGCTCGTGAAAATAACGGTGACATTCCTGTACCAACGGATGTGGTGGTGGGTTCAGAGTTTTCAGAATCAGCGGTGGCAACGATAAAGAATGTGAATGAAATCACTGACGAAGATATGATCTTTGACATCGGTCCTGAGACTGCAAGCACGTTAGCTAAGATCATCGAAAAAGCAGGAACAGTTGTTTGGAATGGACCTGTAGGTGTTTTTGAGTTTGATCAATTTGGAAATGGCACTGAGGCCATTGCCAATGCTATCGCAAAATCAAGTGCCTTTTCCATCGCTGGGGGTGGTGATACGTTAGCCGCCATTGATAAATACGGCGTGGCAGGTGATATTTCTTATATTTCTACGGGAGGTGGTGCCTTTTTAGAGTTTTTAGAAGGGAAAAAACTACCGGCTGTAGCTATGCTTGAGAAAAGAGCAAACGTTTAATTTTTATGGGCCAGCGTTCGCTGGCCTTATTTGTTTATATCACTCTCACTTAGATATCAACAAATACTCGTAGCTTAGGCTACATACAATTTATCCCGTTCAAACAAGATAGCGACAAGCTATCGACTATTGGAGAAAGCATTATGGCTTTAATCAGTATGCGTCAACTTCTAGATCATGCTGCTGAGCATGGTTATGGCGTTCCAGCTTTTAACGTAAACAACCAGGAACAAATGCGTGCGATCATGGAAGCAGCTGACAAAACAAACAGCCCTGTGATTGTACAAGGTTCTGCGGGTGCTCGTGCCTATGCTGGTGCACCGTTTATACGCCACATGATCCTTGCTGCGATTGAAGAGTGGCCACACATTCCAGTCGTTATGCATCAGGATCACGGTACATCTCCTGCCGTTTGCCAACGCTCAATTCAACTAGGGTTCTCATCGGTAATGATGGACGGCTCGTTATTAGATGACGGCAAAACACCTTCAAGCTATGAATATAATGTTGATGTGACACGCCGTACAGTTGAAATGGCGCACGCTTGTGGTGTTTCTGTTGAAGGTGAGCTAGGTGTGTTAGGTTCTTTGGAAACAGGTGAAGCAGGTGAAGAAGATGGCATTGGTGCGGTAGGTAAGTTATCTCACGACCAGCTGCTAACAGACCCAGAAGAGGCAGCTGATTTTGTAAGCAAAACAGGCGTAGATGCGCTTGCAATTGCATGTGGTACATCACACGGTGCATACAAATTTACACGTCCACCAACGGGAGATATTTTGGCTATCGACCGGATTAAAGAGATCCATGCGCGTATCCCAAATACACACTTAGTAATGCACGGTTCGTCTTCAGTACCGCAGGACTGGTTGGCTGTGATCAACGAATATGGCGGAGAAATTCCAGAAACTTACGGTGTGCCAGTTGAGCAAATCGTTGAAGGGATCAAGCACGGCGTACGTAAGGTCAACATTGATACGGATCTACGATTAGCTTCAACGGGTGCGATTCGCCGTCATCTAGCTCATAATCCTGCTAACTTCGATCCTCGTAAATTCTTAGCTGAAGCGACAAAAGCGATGACAGAGATCTGTATTGATCGCTATCAAGCGTTTGGCACGGCTGGCAATGCGAGCAAGATCAAACCTATTTCTTTAGATGATATGCACTTAAAGTATTTATCTGGCGAGTTGAACGCTCAGATCAAATAATAACTAAGTCTGCGCTAAGTTAAGAAAAGCCTCATTTGAGGCTTTTTTTTGGATCACGATTTTACTATCCGATCATATTTAAAGATCAATATGTTATTGAGAGGTAGTGCTTGAGATCAGGTTTTTACTAGCTCTGTGCGATATGATCGTTGTTGTATTGATATTTGCATAAAAAATAGCTAATTCTATGGCTGTAAAGGCAATTTTTTGTTTTAGGCTAGTAAAATATTGATCCCAAGTAGGATCAAGTTGGTAAGAATTTGATCCCAAACCCCTTGCTTAGTACAAATTTGATCCCAAGTTTATATATTTCTTGATCTCCCATAATTAGCAGCTAATTTTTATATTACCGCTCGTGATAATGAGTTCTTGTTCAGGGATATGAACTATCACCATTGACTAAGGCTGCGCTAAAAATGAAAACATATAAGTTAACAATTTTAGGTCCATTACTGCTGATTGCTTCCGGCGTTGTTAGTGCTGAAGAAGTGAAAGTGTATGGTCGCGTTCATGCTGGGTTGCAATATAGCGATGTTGCAGACGATTCAGAAACAAGCATTGAAAGCTACTCTTCTAGACTGGGGGTAAAAGGCCAAGCACAGGTGAGCGATGGGCTACAAGCTTTTTTTAAGTACGAATTTGAAGTAAATCCTGCTGATAACGACAAAGATGGTAAAAGCGGAGAAAATATTACCGCACGTTCTCAGTACGTTGGTGTTAAAGGCAGCTTTGGGCAAGTTTTGATTGGTCGAGATGATACTGCGGTCAAAAAGTCGCAGGGTAGTATTGATATGATGAATGACTTTGAAGCTGATATTAAAGTACTTTTTGCTGGAGAAAATCGTCTCGGTGACACCATTCAATATACTACCCCTGAGTTGAATCACATGAAGTTTGTTGTTAGTTATATTGCCGAGGACAACAGTAAGCAAAATGGTGAAGCGGGCCTATCTATAGCGGGTATGTATGGTGATAGCAAGCTCAAAAATACGCCGATTTACATCAGTGTTGCTCATGATAACGAAGTGGCAGGGCAAGACATCAACCGGGTAACCGTGCAAGGGAGGCTTGGCAATGCCACTGTGGGTGGTATGTATCAGCAAAGTGAAAAAATAGATAGTGACGAAAAAATAGATAGCTATATAGTGAGTGCCTCATACAAAATTGATAGCTATAAACTATTGGCCCAATATCAAGATTCAGATGGTGCAAGTGGCAAGCTTGCTGATGCAGGGAACGCAACATCAGTAGGGGTAGAAAAAAGCCTGTCTAAGCAAGCACGTATGTATTTTTGGTACTCACAATTTAACCTAGACAACACGCCAGACCAAGAACATATGGCATTGACATTACGTTACGATTTTTAGCTGAATATTATGATTTTTTAAATAATCCTGTAACATCAATAGTATACAAAAAATCATGTGGTAAAATAATATCGCATTTTTTTTGTATGCTTTTTAAATTCCAAGATACAGTTTCATAAAACTGTCACACTAAGTCATAATAATGACAGCAACTTCGGTAATGAAAGAGAACATTGGGATGTCACGTAAAGTACTTGTAGTTGATGATGAAGCACCTATCAGAGAAATGCTGGTGTTTGTTTTAGAGCAAAATGGTTTTCAAGCAATTGAAGCTGAGGATTATGATTCGGCAATCGCCGCGATGGTAGAACCTTATCCTGATATGGTATTACTCGACTGGATGCTACCTGGTGGCAGCGGTATTCAAATTGCTAAAAAATTCAAGCAGAGTGAATATACACGTCAGATCCCTATTATCATGCTGACAGCCCGCGGAGAAGAAGAAGATAAAGTTAAGGGACTTGAAGTGGGTGCTGATGATTATGTTACTAAACCTTTCTCACCAAAAGAACTGATGGCAAGGATCAAAGCTGTGATCCGCCGTGTATCGCCAACATCATTGGAAGAGGCGATAGAAGTTCATGGCTTACGTTTAGACCCAATTTCACATAGAGTAACATCTGCTGGCAGTGAGCTGGATATGGGACCAACAGAGTTTCGCTTATTACACTTCTTTATGACACACCCTGAACGCGTTTATAGTCGTGAACAGTTATTAGATCATGTTTGGGGAACTAACGTGTACGTTGAAGACAGAACAGTGGATGTACATATTCGTCGTTTACGTAAAGCGATTGCGCCACTTGGCCACGATAGACTAGTACAAACTGTACGTGGAGCTGGCTATCGTTTTTCTAGCAAGCTATAAATACGGTAGCCTAGTAGTGTTAGGATACGATCATATATGTACCGAGTGATAAATAAACAGGCGTTGTTTAAACGCCTGTTTTTGTATTTTCTGCCTTTAACTTTGATTGGTATTCTAATTGGAGCACCGTTCGTTCTTCTTTTTATCGGCTCCATCTCATTGTTATTATGGCACTATCATCAACTTTATCGCCTCAGCGATTGGTTACTCAACCAACGTAGTTTTAACCCACCAGAAGGGGATGGGGCTTGGGAACAGATCTTTGAAGGGATCTACCACTTACAACACCGAAACCGAAAAAAGCGCAACGAGTTGGCGGAGTTAATTCGTCGTTTTCGTGAGGGCGCGGAAGCGGTGCCTGACGCTGTAGTTGTACTACAACAAGATTTAAGTATCGTTTGGTGCAACCAGTTAGCGCTAAAGGTGCTTGGTCTACAGTGGCCTACGGATCATGGGCAACGTTTAGATAACTTGATCCGTGATCCCAAATTTGTAAAGTACATGCAAAGCCAAAAGTTTGATGAGCCGCTTGAGCTTGATTCTGGACATGTCAGTGAGCAAGTTTTAGAGTTTAGGGTTATGCCCTATGCTGAGCAGTTGATGATGGTTGTGCGTGATATCACGCGTTTAAAACAGCTAGAGCAAATGCGCAAAGACTTTGTCGCCAACGTTTCACATGAGCTAAGAACACCTTTGACAGTGGTAACGGGTTATCTTGAAATGCTTGATAGTGACAATTTGCCACCGCCAAGTATGTGGAATAAAGCGCACTTTACTATGATTGAACAGTGTAAGCGTATGGACGCGCTAGTAAACCAGTTATTGTCATTGTCGCGCATAGAGAGTGCACGTAAGCAGGAAAAAGACAAACCTGTTGATGTGCCAGCCATGCTGGCATTGATTGAAACAGAAGCAAAGTCGCTCAATCAAGACAAGCACCATCTACTCACCTTCAATGTGGATAAATCACTGGATATTGTCGGTTCAGCTGATGAGTTACGAAGTGCATTTTCGAATCTTGTTTTTAATGCCATTCACTATACCAAATCAAACGGGTGTGTAGAGGTAAACTGGCAATATGATAAAGACGGAAAACCAAGATTTTCAGTCATTGATAATGGTGATGGTATTGCCCCTGAGCATATTCATCGACTTACTGAGCGTTTTTACCGAGTGGACAAGGCGCGCAGTCGTAAAACTGGCGGCTCTGGCCTAGGCCTTGCAATAACCAAGCATGTTCTTACGCGCCATGATTCTACACTCGAGATATCAAGTACTGTGGGTGAAGGGTCATGTTTTTCATTTGCCTTTCCTAAAAATAAACTCGCTTTTATGACAAATAGTGAAAGTCACAAAAGTGTCATTTAAGAGTAATTTTTCTGTCATCGAATGACTGCAATATAGTCTGCGTTATTTAACTGGGACGAACAATTGGAGTAACCCCAATGAAATTTAAAAGCTTAGTTGCCGCAATGGGTGTGGCTGTAACAACCTTAGTTTCAACACAAGTTTCTGCGTTGGATAAAAACCTTTCAGAGTACACTAAAACCAGCGGGATCTCAGGTAACTTCTCTTCTGTGGGGTCAGATACGCTTGCTAACATGATGACGTTTTGGGCGGAAGAGTACAAACGTATCTACCCAAATGTAAATATTCAAATTCAAGCTGCGGGCTCTTCAACAGCTCCTCCAGCGTTAACGGAAGCAACCGCAAACTTCGGCCCAATGAGCCGTAAAATGAAGTCTAAAGAAATCGAAGCGTTTGAAAAACGTTATGGATACAAGCCAACAGAAGTACGTGTAGCAATTGATGCATTAGCGGTATTTGTACACAAAGATAACCCAATTGAAGGCTTACGTATTGATCAAGTTGATGCGATTTTCTCGTCAACGCGCAAGTGTGGTGCAACAGAAGAAGTAACACGTTGGAGCGATGTTGGCCTAACGGGCGACTGGGCTGCAAAAGATGTTCAGTTATATGGTCGTAACTCAGTATCTGGTACATATGGCTACTTTAAGAAGAAAGCGCTTTGTAAAGGTGACTTCCGTAACAACGTAAATGAGCAGCCAGGCTCGGCATCTGTTGTACAGTCAATCTCTTCTTCTGTGAATGCGATTGGTTACTCAGGTATTGGTTATAAAACGTCTGGTGTACGTACTGTACCGCTGGCGAAAAAAGGCACAAACTTTGTTGATGCAACATTAGAAAATGTAGCGCAAGGTAAGTACCCACTTTCTCGCTTTTTATATCTATACGTGAACAAGCACCCTAATAAGCCATTAGCACCTATCGAAGCTGAGTTCTTAAAAATGGTGTTGTCAAAAGACGGTCAGAAGATTGTAGAAAAAGATGGTTATGTTCCTTTATCTGCAAATATGGCAAACGCAGAGCTTAAGAAGCTAGGACTTCTATAAATAGAATTAATGCAGTCTGACTTCGGACTGCTGATGTGCTCATATAGCTAGAACGGCTCCTATAAAGGGGCCGTTTTTTTATTTTTAACGGTTAGAATAGATTGGATTAGCGTTAAAGACGAAAAAGCGGCTCATTGGCCGCTCTGGAATGCTAATTTGTCCGTTTGGTTAACTGCTCAGCCTGTGACTTGCAACTGTTAAACTCATCGGTGCATTCACCACTGCATACTTGAGCTGACAAGGTATCCTTGGGAGCCACACGCTCACACTGTGCTTCACATTGAAAGTTTTGTTGAGCGCAAGCATTGAGTTCAGCCGACGTATTTGTTTGGCAACCGCTTATTAATAGCAGCGCTATCACTGTGGTGAATACTTTCATGGCATTTCCTTTTTTAAAGGCTGACCTGTAAGTTATCAATGAGTCTTACTTTACCCAAAAATGCAGCCGCCAATATGACAAGTTGTTGATCTTTCAGTGTAGCAGGTTTTAAAGTGATGGCATTGGCTACGGCAAAGTAATCGGGCGTTAAACCATTTTTAAGCAATTGTGCTTTTGCTTGTTGTTCGATATCTGCAAAATCTCTGTTGCCAGATGCTAGCATTTTTGCTGTATCGCTTAGCGTTTGAAAAAGTACTTTCGCGGTATCTTTTTCGTCGGCGCTTAAATACCCGTTACGAGAACTCATAGCCAACCCGCTTACTTCTCGCTGTGTTGGCACACCAACTATTTCAATAGGAATAGACAGATCTCGGACCATGGTTTTGATCACTTGCAGTTGCTGATAGTCTTTCTCTCCAAAACAAGCAAAATCGGGCTGCACCATATTAAATAACTTAGTGACAACCGTTGCAACGCCTTTGAAGTGCCCAGGGCGAGTGCCACCACAATAACCCATAGAGACACCAGGAACGTCTACATAACTTTGTGCAGCCAAGCCGTTTGGATAGATTGCTTCAACACTAGGTGTGAAGACTAAATCAGTGCCAAGTTCAGCTAGACCTTGTTTATCTGCATCCAATGTTCTTGGATAGCTGTCTAAATCTTCTGATGCGCCAAATTGCATCGGATTGACAAATATGCTCACCACGACTTTGTCAGCGAGGGTTTTTGCCTTTTCGACTAAAGAAAAATGCCCATTGTGCAAATTTCCCATAGTTGGCACAAATGCGATGCTCAAACCTTGTTGACGCCACGCTTTAATTTGACTGCGTAATGATTTAATTTCAGAAACGGATTGCATTAATTAAACTCATGTTCAGAAGTTGGGAAAGCGCCAGATTTTACGTCTTGGCAGTATTTTTTAACCGCATCCGGCATGTTGCCTGTTTCGGCCAAAAAGTTCTTTGAAAACTTAGGGATGTAGCCTGCTGAAATACCCACTAAATCATGCATCACGAGAATTTGTCCATCGGTATCCTTTCCTGCCCCAATGCCGATGACCGGAATTGTTAGCGCTTGTGAGATACGTTTAGCGAGACTGGCAGGAATACATTCAACAACTAGTAGCTGTGCTCCCGCGTTTTCAAGCGCTTTTGCATCGGCAATCATTCGCTCAGCTTGATCATCCCCTCGTCCTTGAATTTTGAATCCACCAAAAACATGCACAGACTGAGGCGTGAGACCTAGGTGTCCACATACAGGGATCCCTTGCTGTGTTAATGCACGAATACTATCCAGTAGCCATTCACCACCTTCAAGCTTCACCATGTTGGCACCAGCTCTCATAAGCTCAGCGGCGTTTTCGCACGCTTGGGTCGGATTGGCATACGTCATAAAGGGCATATCGGCAACCACAAATAGCTCTTTGCTACCCGCTCTGACGCAACGTGTATGATATGCAATGTCTGCATTGGTTACAGCTAACGTATCATCAGCGCCTTGTAGTACCATGCCTAATGAATCACCAACTAACACAACATCTACACCATTATCATCGAATAACTTCGCAAAGCTCGCATCATAGGCGGTTAGTGCCGTGATTTTATTGTGCTCTCGTTTCATTTTTGCCAGTGTTGATACGGTTACTTTAGCCATTTCAGTCCTCTTGATGGAATGTAATTGTTATTCTATTGGGGTTAAGTCGTTTAAGGGTAATTGTGCACAGATATCTGACAATTTAATACCGTTAGGTAGCACTAACTCGGGTGCAATTTCCAATAATGGATAAACCACAAACTCTCTGTCACAGAGTCCGTAATGCGGAACGGTTAAGCGTTCAGTTTGAATTACTTCGTTACCAAAGAGTAGGATATCTAAGTCGAGCGTTCGTGGACCCCAGCGTTCGTTTTTACGAACTCGGCCTTGTTCTTGCTCGATATTTTGCAGCGCGTCGAGCAGGGCTTCAGGTGCTAACTCAGTATGCAAACAAGCCACGGCATTAATATAATCAGGCTGATCCTGTGGGCCCATAGGCTTTGACCCGTACAAACGAGAGCAGCATGCTAACTGGCTGTTGGGTAAAGTCTCAAGCGCACTGATTGCATTTTTAAGCTGTGATACTGGGTCGTTAAGGTTTGCACCTAAGCCAATAAAAACGGTTTCCATTATTCAGGTGACTTCTTTTTAGGTTTTCTGCGATGGCGACGTCTAGGCTTTCCTGGCTCTTGAGAAGATAATGTTCTAACCATTTCTTTTTGGCCATTAACATCTTGTTGTAGATAATTGGTCCACCAATCAGCCAATGCCTGTTGCTCTTGTTCACCACTTTCAACACGTAGCAGTAAAAAGTCGTAAGCGGCTTTAAAGCGAGGCTGCTGACTTAAACGATAGGCGCGCTGCCCACTGCGTTTATCTAGACGCATCTGAATATGCCAAATATCTCTTGCTCCCAACGTAAAGCGTTTTGGTACCGCAATGTGCTGGGCATTTTCACCAAGCACCTGATTCATGGCTTGAGCGAAAGCATCAAAAACGGGGAGTTGTTCTTGCTTTTGCAGTTTTTCGCTGCGCTGTAACAATGGGAACCAAAGTAAAGCCGCATATACAAATGCAGGTGTGACTTTTTTATCAGCATTAATACGTAAGTCAGTGTTGGCAAACATTTGTGCAATGAAGCGTGCTTCAAAGCCCGTTTCACTTTGCTCAAGTATGGCATCTAACGCTGGAAATAGCTGTTTAAACAGGCCAAACTCGCGCAGCATATGAAAGTTTTGCTCAGCTTTACCGTTTAAAAATAGTTTAAGCGTTTCTTCGAACAACCTTGCAGCAGGAATATTGCTTAGCAGTCCAGCGAGCTCCTTGATTGGCGCTTTGGTTGCAGGCGCTATATGCATATCTAGTTTGGTTGCAAAACGTACGGCGCGAAGCATACGCACGGGGTCTTCGCGATAGCGTGTTTCAGGGTCACCAATGAGCTCAATTTTGCGCTCTTTGATAGCTTGAATGCCGTTGGCAAAGTCATGAATGGTAAAATCTTTGACCGAGTAATAAAGTGCATTGATAGAGAAATCTCGGCGTTCGGCATCCTCTTCAATCGTGCCATAGACATTGTCTCTAAGTAGTTGCCCATGCTCACTAGATTGGCTGATAGGGTTTTTACTGTCTTGACCCTGATGATGGCCGCGCATTGTGGCGACTTCGATAATTTCGCGGCCAAACACAATATGTGCCAGCCTGAATCGACGGCCAATCAAACGACAATTACGAAACAGCTTTTTAACTTGTTCTGGTGTGGCGTTGGTAACCACATCAAAATCTTTTGGCTCAATACCTAACAAAATATCTCGAATACAACCACCTACCAAATAGGCATCGTAACCGCCATCTTTGAGGCGATATAGTACTTTGATTGCATTTGGGCTAAATTGTTTGCGCGAAATACTGTGCTCACTGCGCGGGATCAAATTTGGCTCAGTGCAGGTGATTGGCTGTGCCTGAGAATTATTTTGGCCAACCAATTGTCTGCAAAATTTAAATAGCTTAGAAATAATAACCCGTCTCCTAAAACAGTGTATATGCCAGAAAATCGTTCATAACGCAGGCGAACCTACAAGGCTCGCTATAATATACCAGTGACAGCAAAAAATTAAGTTACGGCTCTAAATATTGTTGTTTCAATATGCATCACTGAGCGGTTTTTCTGTTAATTTTGAAATCTTTTGTAATGAAAATGAAGCGATGGCCCACTTGAGAATATCTTCAATGGCTAATGAGTCTAGGTCTTTTGGTGGAGAAAGTCCTAAAAAACGCAATGCAGCGAGTGTGGCAGGTATCGGATCGCACCTGTCAATGGCTGGCGCATGGTTTTGTTTAGACAGCTTCAACCCAGGTTCTGTGACGACTAGAGGAAGATGTGCGTATTGGGGAGCTGGATGTTTTAGTTGCTCGAATAGACCCAGTTGGCGCGCGGTTGGCTCTAGTAAATCAGCACCTCGAACCACATGTGTAATTTGCTGGTCGATATCATCAAGCACCACCACAAGTTGATAGGCGTACAAGCCATCTCTGCGTTTTATAATATAGTCTTCCTGCGCAATATTTGTTGGAATATGCACTTGCCCTTGGATTTGATCTTTAAAGGTGTCAACGGGAAAGTTCTGTCTCAGGCGCAGGGCGTTACCAGCAAAAGGGAGATGCAGTGCTCGACAGTGGTTATCGTAAAAGCCGCCTCGTTGTTTAATCTCTTTGCGTGTGCACTGACAGGCATAAACCAACCCTTGGTTTTGCAAGGCATTCAGCACGTCTTGATACAGTGCATGTCGCTGACTTTGGTAAACAACGGTTTCATCCCAATGTAAGCCATACGCTTCGAGAGTGTGTAAAATATCACTGTCAGCGCCTGGAACGACTCTGGGTGTGTCAATGTTTTCAATGCGTACCAGCCATTTACCTTGTTGGCTTTTGGCTGCGAGGAAGCTGCCAAGGGCGGCGACTAATGAACCGAAGTGAAGGGGGCCAGAAGGCGAGGGAGCAAATCGACCTCGATAGCTCCCATGATTGGATAATGCTGGGGTGAGCATAACTGGCTGAGGTTAGCCTCGGCCGTTTTGCTTTTCTTTAATTTCAGCCAGTGTTTTACAGTCAACACATAAATCGGCTGTAGGACGAGCTTCCAAACGACGAATGCCAATTTCAATACCGCACGATTCGCAGTAACCGAAATCATCGTCTTCAATGAGTTGCAGTGTTTTTTCAATTTTCTTGATCAGCTTGCGCTCACGGTCACGCGTACGTAGCTCTAGAGAAAACTCTTCTTCTTGTGCTGCACGGTCAACAGGATCAGGAAAGTTTGCCGCTTCATCTTGCATATGCGTTTTTGTGCGATCTACTTCATTACGTAGGTCTTTACGCCATGCTTCTAATATTGCTTTAAAATGCGCACGTTGTGCGTCATTCATGTATTCTTCGCCCGGTTTTTCCTGATAAGGTTCTAAACCGGCTTGAGCCAATAACCCCAGTCTCTTTTGGTCTGGCATAGCATTCTCCTAAATCCTTAATACATTACCCCAGCTAGCGCCGGCGGCTATAAATATCAGAATCTCCCCATCTAAGCAAATATTTTTTCATTTTTAAGTATGACATTCGCTTGGCCATCTCAGTCTTAGAGACGAAATTCTAATGAGCTGCGATATGAGGGCATATTTCAAAAATTCAACTTATATTAACCGGTACTTGATGGCTTAAGGAGATTTCATGTTCAGAAATAGCTGTTTTATATGCTAAAACTTCCACACCCACGTCGCAGGCTTGTTTAAGCAGCCTAGCATATTCAGCGTCAATGTGTGCTGCTGGGGCAACATTATTGATGCCTTCGTGCATGACTACAAACAGCAATACGGCGCGTATCCCTTGCTGCTTTATGGTGATAAGTTCACGTATGTGCTTTTGCCCTCGTAGCGTTTGAGCGTCAGGGAAATACCCTTGCGACCCTTCAAGCAACGTCACAGACTTTACCTCAACATAGCACGGAGACGTATCATCTGACTCTAGCATAATGTCGATACGGCTGTTTTCTTGCCCATATTTTACCTCTCGTTGGATGCGTGGGTAACCTGTGAGCTCACGTACAATGCCTTGTTCAATGCCTTCATAGGCAACTTGGTTGGCATGATTGGTATTGACACAGATAAGCTCCCCCTGGTGATTCTGGGTCAACTCCAACGAGTGCGGGTACTTACGTTTTTGGTTATCACTTGTAGAGTAGTAGGCAGTAAAATTTGGGTCAGCACACCCTGTCATCTTTCCTGTATTGGCGCAATGCACCGTGAATTCACCGAGTTCTTTACAGTGTAGGTCTACAAGAAATCGCTTATATCGTTTGAGTAATGTTGCCTGGTTAAGCTCACTGATAAATTTCATCAATTGATCGCATTCGGTTGGGTCTAGTTACTCGCTAGTGTACACTTTAGAGCACTAACAAGTGCAAGAGTATATAGGATTATGTCTGACAAATTTATCGTTCGTTTGAGTGAACAAAGTGCAGCACCACATTGGGGAGCTGGTGCATCATTGTCTTTTGATCAAATGGGCGCCACTATTCATTTGAATGAAAATGAAACGCTAAAAAATATTCAAAAGGCAGCAAGAACCCTGGCGCAACAAGGGATCACACAAGTTCAGTTGCAAGGCGAGCAGTGGTGTACAGAATCACAATGGGCTTTCTACCAAGGGTTTGTCAGTCCAAAGCAACTCTCGGGTGTGACGTTTGTTGAAAATGCACAGTCGGATATTAATGAGCTAACCGCGCTACAGAGTTCGGCCACTTGGGCGCGTCAGATGATAAACGGCACTGCTGAGGATATCTATCCAGAAAGTTTGGCAGGCAAAGCGGCTGAATTTATTCAGTCACTCGCGCCAGAGCATGTGAGCTACCAGATTATTAAAGGCAAAGCGCTACTGGAGCAGCAATGGATAGGCATCCATGAAGTAGGCCGAGGGAGTGAGCGTCCACCGGTATTGCTAGAGCTAGATTACAACCCAACTGGCGATGCTAATGCGCCCGTCAGTGCGGCATTGGTCGGTAAAGGAATTACCTTTGACTCTGGTGGTTACTCTATCAAGGCAAGTGAAGGCATGCTGGGCATGAAATGCGATATGGGTGGCGCTGCCACCGTCACTGCAGGTTTAGCTTTGGCTATTCAGCGTGGTATTGATAAGCGCATCAAACTATTTTTATGCTGTGCCGAAAACCTTATTTCGGGCCATGCATACAAGTTAGGCGACATTTTGACTTATAAGAATGGTACCACTGTTGAAATCGTTAATACTGACGCAGAAGGCCGTTTGGTACTGGCTGATGGCTTAATGGCTGCGGGCGAAACAGGTGCTGAGCTAATCATTGATGCGGCAACTTTAACTGGCGCGGCTTTGGTTGCAGTCGGGCAAGAATACAACGCGCTATTTGGTTTAGATAAAGAGCTAGTTGCGGATGTACAACAATTTGCCAGTGAAGAATTTGAAGCCGCTTGGCCATTGCCTTTAGAAAAATGGCACCAGAATAACTGTCCATCGGCTTATGCTGATACGGCCAATAGTCGAGCGCAAAAAGGTGGTGGCTTTGGTGGTGCGTCAAATGCTGCTGGTTTCTTGTCTCGCTTTGTACCAAATGAAGGTAAAGGTTGGGTGCATATCGATTTGGCTGCATCATTCCAAAACAATGCTGGTAGCCAATGGGCTGCAGGCGCAACTACACTAGGAATGCGTACAGTAGCACGCACCCTAGCAGAAAAGGCTTAACCCACAAGCAGAAATGCAGCGCACAGCTAGCTGCATTTCTTTATTCATTAAGAGAGTAGTGCCGCAGCTAAACGAACAAAGTCAGAGGAGGTTAAAATCCCAAGCAGTTTGTTTTGCTCATCGACTACTGGCATGCAGCCATGGCGATTACTGACAAAAAATTCAGCAACTTCAGCAAGGTTTTGGTTTGGCTGAATACTGGCAAAATCGGTTGCCATAATATCTTCAATGACAGTGTATTTTTCTTTTCTTTCTAATGCATTGGGACCGTATGTAGCCATGATCCCCATGACTTTAGCAATCATAATTTTTTGCGTGAGCATACCTTGTAAGATACCTCGTTCATCGATCACTGGAATATGACGAATATTTTTCTCGCGCATTAAGTCGTGCGCATCCTTTAACGATGACTTGCTATTTACAGCAAAGGGATCTGCGGTCATGAGATCAGCAACGGTTTGTAACATCATCTTTTCCTTTTAGCCGAACATGATTAAGTTATAACGCACATTTTGCTGTGGTGCATGTATCGAGATCAAACTAATCGCTGGTTGGGATCAAAATTTGAGTTTGATGCTGCTGTCGTTCTGCAAGTTGAATATATTTTGATTCAACTAACTGAGAAATAGGTACTAACTCATACCCTTGAGCGGTAAGTTCTGGAAGCGCCGTTTTTAGAAAAGCAATGGTTTGCGGGTAAGGGTGTGCAATGGCGATGGCGGATCTTGCTGAGTCAGCTTT
This sequence comes from Pseudoalteromonas sp. MMG022, assembly GCF_021654245.1. Classification (NCBI taxonomy): domain Bacteria; kingdom Pseudomonadati; phylum Pseudomonadota; class Gammaproteobacteria; order Alteromonadales; family Pseudoalteromonadaceae; genus Pseudoalteromonas; species Pseudoalteromonas sp. MMG022. The sequence continues at coordinate 47,715 of NZ_JAKFZQ010000006.1, forward strand.
GCTCTTTAGCGCCTCTAGCTGTTGAGTCAATGCCTCAAATGTTGGCTCATTATCCAGAAAAATATGACGGCCAATATTTTCCACACCATATAAATTGGCGACGTTTTGTGCTTGTGTATGCTCTGTTGTGCGGCTATCAAGAAAAAACAAGCCACGCTTTTTCAACACTTCCATGGTCCACTTCATCGGTTGGGTGTACTGAGTGAGTGCTGAACCCATATGATTATTGACGCCCTTTACTTGCGGCAGGGTGGCAAGGGCATGACCAAGTGTACTTTGTAGCTGCCATTTGTTCATGTCTAGCGTTAGTGCGCCTGGACCAAGCGCTTTTTCCTGCAGTGATTGCATCGGAATATGCAGTAATAGCTCTCTATTGGCTCGACTGGCCATATAGGCAAATTGTTGGGAGTAAGGGGTATGGGGTAAAATAGAGAACGACAACTGGCCGGGTAACTCCAGCAGTTGTAAGTCTCTTTTATGATTGCCAACATCATCGATAACGATGGCAATTTGTTTTGCAGCGCTTGGAAATGCGATTAACCAAAGCGCAAAAATTCCCCAAAAAATTTTATGCACAGTCGAGCTTCTTGTTATTTTTTATTGTTCAATTTACCTTCGCTTTGATTGAGCGTAGCTATTTATAAACTCTATTGTTTTTTAAGTAATTGTCTTGCCTTTAGCAAATGCGAATCCAGCCTTGCTAACTGCTTATTTCTGGTTGTTTGTTCACCAGCCATTATAACGCTTTTACTTAAATGTGAAAGCATTTGCTTGGTCAGTTCAATATCAGGCGCAATGCCGATGCCTTCTATAGAGCGCCCTGAAGGCGTGTAATAACGTGCGGTAGTCAGCTTAAGTGCTGTAGTGCCATTACCGATGGGGATCAATGATTGGACCGAGCCTTTGCCGTATGAAGGCGCTCCTACTACAAGCGCACGATGATTGTCTTGTAAAGCGCCTGCGAGTATCTCTGCAGCGGAAGCTGAATTTTCATTTATCATAACGACCACAGGCGCGCCATTTAGCACGTCTCCTTTTTGCGCTTTGAAATGCTGGTTGGCATCAAAAAACCGTCCTTTGGTGAATACGATGGTCCCTGCATTTAAAAACAAATCAGAGATCGCTACAGCACTGGTGAGCGTTCCCCCTGGGTTATCGCGTAAATCAATGATCAAACCCGCTAAAGGTTCGCCATTTTCGGAGGCTAGTTTATTAAGGTGTCTGGCCACATCATGAAAACTATTATTGTTAAAGCCATTAAGAGATAAGTAACCATTACCGTTAGAGAGCAATAAGCTGGTTACGCTCTCTAAGTTAATTTCTTGGCGACGAAGCGCCAAGGTGAGTTCATGTGTTGCGCGTTCTACGGTAATTTTAATGGTTGCAAATTCAGCCTCTTGAAGTAGTTTTGAGACATGTGCAATGTCTTTATTGGTAACATCTTCGGCATTGATTGCAACGAGTTTGTCACCGCCTTCGATACCTGCAAGTTCGGCGGGAGAGCCTGGTAAGGTGTTAACGATAACGATGCGGTTCTCAATTTCTTCAACCTCAATACCAATGCCTGTATAGCGACCATTAGCGGCACTAAATATTGCTTCGAGTTCAGTTTCTGATAGGTACTTTGAATACGGGTCAAGCTGAGTGAATAACTGTTCTAAATTGCCTTTGTCAAAATGGCTAAGTGGTAGGTCTTCGACATAATAAGCGTGAACGTGAAACAGAATTTCACTGACTTGCTCACGTGTAAACTGCTGTTTAGCAAAGGTACTGGGCGTTACAAAGCACAAGCTTACAACAACCCAAAGAAGGGAAATGAGCCACGCAAAATGATTGCGCACTATGATATGTTTGAGATTGAAAAGTCGGTTCATGTGCTGCTCCAATTTTGGTGCAGCACGGGTTAATCAATTAACTTGCTTTACACCATTTTACCGGATCGACAGCGCTTCCCTTATGCCGTATTTCAAAGTATAGACCAGAACGAGATTGCCCGCCGCTTTGCCCGACCAGTGCGATTGTTTCACCTGCATTGACAAGATCGCCCACATCTTTTAACAAGGTTTGCGTATGGCCGTACAGGCTCATAAAGCCCTCACCATGGTCAACAACCATCACCCAACCAAAGCCATTGAGCCAGTCGGCATAAACGACTTGCCCTTGCTTGATACTGTTTACCGGTGTGCCAGCAGCTGCTTGGATCAATACACCCTTCCAGCTCATACCTGCATGTTTTCTTTGTCCGAAGCGGTGTTTCAGTCGTCCTTTACTAGGCCATAGCAAGCGGCCTTTACTATTTGCTAATCCATCAAGAACGATTTCGCTAGGCTCTTGTACTTTGGCAAGTTGCTCAAGCGTCGCTATCAAAGTTTGTTCGTTTTCTTTTAAGTAATTGATTGCTTGTGCTGTTTGCTCAAGGGCGTTGTTAAGTTCACTCAAATGTGACTGGCGTTCTTTTTGGCCGGCAATCAAAGCTGCCTGACGAGCTTCTTGCTGCTCATGCAATGCGTTGAGTTCTTCTTGCTTTTTAGCTAACTGTTGTTGATTTTTAGCCAGCTCGGCCACGACAAGCTTTAGCTCTTCAAGTTGCTTTATGCGTGCTTTGTTAAAGTAATCGTAGTAGCTAATGGTTCGCTCTAAAGTCGCGCTTTTCTCTTGATTTAAAAGCATTTTAGAGTAGTCGTGGTTGCCCGTCATGTAGGCACTTTTCAACTGTGCAGCCAGTAGCTTTTGTAGGTGAGCTTTTTTCTTTTCTAAGCCTTTGGCTTCATTTTGCAAAGTGTACTGCTGTTGCTGATTTTCGGCGATACCACGTTGGGTTAATGACAAAGCCTTGGCATTTTTGGCAATATCTAACTCTTGCGATTTGAGTTTTGCGCGCAGTGACGCGATCTTATCTCGCTGTTTTTGATAATCCTTTTGGCTCTTTTTGAGCTCTTGTTGTACTTCTGTTAAGTCTTGCTTGGTTCTTGATTCATTGGCGGTAACAGATGTTACCACCAATGCAAGACTCAGCATGATTAACTTGTAGAGCATCATGCGCATGATTATTTCAAGGTCATTATTGGGGTACCAGTCATTTCGCTTGGTTGCTCCAAGCCTAGTAGGTGTAACATGGTTGGTGCCACATCGCTTAGGGTTTTACCACTGTGCGGTTGAGCATCTCGGCCTACATAGATAAACGGTACAGGTTCAGAGGTGTGAGCTGTATGTGCCTGACCCGTTTTGGCGTTGGTCATCTGTTCAGCATTTCCGTGGTCGGCTGTGATCAAGGCTTCGCCACCCACTTCTTGCAGTGCATTGAGTACTCGACCGATGCATTTATCGACGGCTTCACAGGCTTTTACCGCAGCGCTAAACACGCCAGAATGGCCTACCATGTCGCCATTTGGATAGTTGCAAATGATCACATCAAATTCACCGCTATGGATGGCTTCAACCAGTGTGTCAGTGAGTAGTTCAGAGTTCATTTCTGGTTGCAGCTCATATGTTGCGACTTGTGGAGAAGGGATGAGTTTACGTTGTTCACCTTCAAACTCGGCTTCTCTACCACCACTAAAGAAGAAAGTAACGTGCGCGTATTTTTCTGTCTCAGAGATACGTAACTGCGTTTTGTTATGTTTAGCTAGCCACTCACCCAGTACATTGTTCAGTGCCTCTGGTGCAAATGCTACAGGCGCTTTAATATCTGCTGCATATTCTGTCATCATTACAAAAGCGCTTAAGCTAGGGGCTGCCTTTTTGTTGAACCCTGTAAACTCTTCATCTACAAATGCACGTGTCATTTGACGGGCTCTATCCGCTCTAAAGTTCATAAAAATCAGCGTATCGCCATCGTTGATGGTTGCCGGTGTCGCATCACTAGGTTGGATAACACTGGCCTTAACAAATTCGTCGTTTTCATTACGTGCATAAGCGGCATTTAGTGCGCTAACGCCATCGGTGAAGGTGAATTCACCTTCTGCGCAAACCATTAAATTATATGCCGATTCGATACGCTCCCAGCGGTTATCTCTGTCCATCGCATAATAACGGCCAACGATCGATGCTAAGCGACCACAGTTAAGCTGTGCAAACACAGCTTCAATTCGTTCAATTGATGCTTGGGCGCTGCGCGGAGGTGTATCTCGGCCATCTAAGAAAGCATGAAAATAGACAGCCTTGGCACCGCGTTGTGCTGCTAGTTTAATACCCGCAACAATGTGATCTTCGTGGCTGTGTACACCACCTGGGCTCAGCAGTCCCATTAAATGAACAGCCTTTCCTGCTGCAACTGCTTTGTCAATGCTCTCTAGCAACACTGGGTTGTGCTCAAATTCACCATCATCAATAGCTTTGGTGATACGAGTAAAGTCCTGATAAACGATTCGGCCTGCGCCAAGGTTAACATGACCAACCTCTGAGTTACCCATCTGACCATCGGGAAGTCCTACGTCTAACCCTGAACCAGAAATGAGCGTACAAGGTTTAGTTTGCCATAAATTGTCTAGCACTGGGGTATTGGCCGCTAGAATAGCGTTGCTTTCGGTTTCTTCTCTATAACCCCAACCGTCTAAAATCATTAGAACTAGTGGTTTTTTTTGTGCTGTCATTTGGGCTCCTTTAGAACTTATCTCGTTATTTGTGTCTTAGAGATGGATTGACACTTAAGCACGACAAAATTATCGCTGTTAGCATACCTTGTTTTGTGTAAATATTCAGCCCTGTCGCTATGATTTATCCTCAACTTTGTGACTGTTATCAAGGTTGAGTGTTTAATACATTGCCATAACTGTTCGCCACAAAGGGCTATACCGAAAGGATCGCAAAATGTATACTGCGAGGCTATTCATTATAAGGATGCTTAGCCCCATTGAAGCAAAGCATTCAACACTGTTAAGTTGGAAGGTGCATGGAACAATACATCGAATTTATTGGTAATAATGCCATCTTGAGCATTATCTGGTTAGCTCTGGTGGTTATGATTGTCGCCAGCTGGTTTAAAAGTAAGTTTTCAGCAATTAGACAGATTAACCCTCAACAACTGACTTTGCTGGTAAACAGAGAAGATGCGCAAGTTGTAGATATTCGCCCTGTAAAAGAGTTTAACTCAGGTAGAATAGCAGGAGCGGTACAGCTAAGTGCAGAAAAAGCGAAACAAAGTGACTTTGCTGGCCTTGAAAAGCACAAAAACAAACCCATTATACTTGTGTGTACAACGGGAATGACTGCCTCAGGCATTGCAAACACCATGCATAAAGCAGGATACGAGCAAGTCTATGTGCTCAATGGTGGTATGGGGGCTTGGCAAAGTGCGGGCTTACCGACTACAAACGGAAAATAATTAGGAGCACATATGACTGAAGTTGTAATTTATACAAAAGACTATTGTCCTTATTGCCATCGCGCCAAAGCATTACTTGATGCTAAAGGTGTCACGTACACCGAATATGATATTGGCAAGCAGCCCGAGTTACGTGATCAAATGATAGAAAAAGCAAATGGCAGCTATACTGTGCCGCAGATTTTTATCAATAATAATCACATTGGCGGCTGTGACGATATGATGGCCATTGAAGCAAAAGGTGAACTTAACACCTTGCTTAATATTTAAAATTACATTTAATAAAATCAAAGAATCTAGGAACACTCATGACAGATCAAAATCAAAACGCAGCAGCGGAACAACAAGGCGCACAATTCAACATTCAACGCATTTACACAAAAGATGTTTCTTTTGAAACGCCTAACTCACCTGCGATTTTCCAAAAAGAGTGGACACCAGAAGTTAAGCTAGATATGGATACGCGTTCAGAAAAACTAGACAACAACATCTATGAAGTTGTACTTGCGCTAACTGTAACGACAACAATCGGCGAAGAAACCGCTTTCTTATGTGAAATTCAGCAAGCAGGTATTTTCTCTATTGCTGATATAGAAGAAGTACAAATGGCGCATATGCTTGGTGCATTCTGTCCAAATATTCTTTTCCCATATGCGCGTGAAGCTGTTGCAAGCTTGGTAAACCGTGGTACGTTCCCACAGTTAAACCTAGCTCCAGTTAACTTCGATGCGCTATTTGCTCAGTATATGCAGCAAAGAGCAGCGCAAGCAGAGCAAACTGCTGACGCTTAATCAATGAGTTCAGTTCAGTCAGCTGTAACTGTATTAGGGGCGGGGTCTTATGGCACCGCCCTTGCTATTTGTTTCGCCCGAAATGGCCATAAAGTGACATTATGGGGACGAAACAAAGACGACGTTGCGACGCTTGCAGCTGAGCGTAGAAACCAGCGTTATTTACCTGATTGTCAATTTCCTGAATCTTTGCAACTTGAAAGTGATTTGCAGCGTGCGGTACAGTCCAGTGAAATTGTGTTGCTGGTGGTCCCAAGCCATGCTTTTGCAGACACCTTAGCACTTATTCGTGATGATCTATTGCCAAATGCGAGAGTAGCTTGGGCAACCAAAGGGCTGGAACCAGATACGGGTCGCTTGTTACAAGAAGTCGCGCAGCAGCAGTTAGGGGAGTCAGTGCCTTTAGCGGTGCTTTCAGGGCCAACTTTTGCTAAAGAAATGGCTGCGGGTTTGCCAACCGCTATTTCTGTAGCAGCCACCGACACCGATTTTGCTTCTGAGCTTGCCAAGTTGTTACATTGTGGGCGTTCTTTTAGGGTCTACAGCAATGACGACTTCATTGGTATTCAGCTCGGTGGTGCCGTGAAAAATGTTATTGCGATTGGTGCGGGTATGTCTGACGGGTTTGGTTTTGGTGCCAATGCACGCACGGCGCTTATCACGCGTGGTCTTGCAGAACTTTGTCGTTTAGGTAAAGCACTCGGTGCACGCTCTGAAACCTTTATGGGTATGGCGGGTTTAGGTGATTTAATCCTAACATGTACAGACAATCAATCTCGTAACCGTCGCTTTGGTTTAGCACTGGGCAAGGGTCTTGATGTCGATGAAGCTATGCAGAGCATTGGTCAGGTGGTAGAGGGTTATCGAAATACCAAAGAGGTATATCTACTCGCCCAGCGCAGCGGCATTGAAATGCCAATTACTGAACAAATCTATCAAGTGCTGTATCAGCAAAAAGATGTTAAAGAAGCAGCCATGGCGTTGCTTGGAAGAGAGCAAAAAGCGGAGTAAACTCCGCTTTTTTTATGTCGCGTTAGCAAAGTCGAGTTGTCGCCACGACTCGTATACAAACACCGCAACCGCATTGGATAAATTCATGCTGCGACTGTCTGGACGCATGGGAATACGCAGACGCTGCTCTTCAGGCAATGAAAAAATAATATCTTCCGGCAAGCCCCTTGTTTCAGGGCCAAACAGCAAGCAGTCTCCCGGTTGGTATTCTGGTTGGTGATGGTATTTCTTACCTTTGGTTGTACACGCAAATACGCGTTTGGGGCTACAAGCTTTTAGGTAATCTTCAAATGAGGCGTGTCGTTGCACATTGCTAAACTCATGATAATCCAGTCCTGCACGTTTAACACGTTTGTCATCCCACTCAAATCCCAAAGGTTCAATTAGGTGTAGCGCATAGCCTGTATTGGCGCATAAACGAATAATGTTTCCCGTATTGGGTGGGATCTCAGGTTGGTAAAGCACAATATCTAACATAATAACCTCGAAAAATTAGCTGTGCTTAGTATAACCTGAACTCGGGATAAGCTACATGATACAGCACAGTACTTTATGCATATTTCTGCGTTGAATTCGCTAGTAATAGCGCGCTATTACGTACACGAACTCGCCTTGAACTACACAAAAATTACAGTACTGTATGCCTTCTTCTCATAATATTTTGATTTAATTAGTTTTCTCATGTCCATTATCCCAAGTTCAGGTTGTAGCGAAGTGATGGGGTGTGGGTAAGAAATGGTGTATTGTTTTACGCTTATATGTCATCAATATTTCACTTCATTTAGCTAAACTGTACACTATTGAAATGATAGGCACTTTTACAAATCTGCATGAAGCAGAAATCCAGGGGAAACGGTGAAACCAAGTTATGATGTACTTGTTCGCTTTGCGAGCATATTCACTATGGTGATGGTGAGTTTAATGATAGCGACCAAATGTTGGGCGTGGTTGGCTTCAGGAAGCGCGTCAATGTTGGGCTCTCTTACGGATTCTTTGTTGGATATTAGTGCCTCAATGATGAGTTTCTTGGTATTAAGTTATGCGCTTCGCCCAGCCGATGACGAACATCGCTTTGGTCACGGTAAAGCAGAAGCCCTAGCAGGATTAGGCCAAGCAGCATTTATTGCAGGCTCTGCCATCCTACTGACATTTCACGCCATAGAACGTATTTTCAACCCTGTTGTACTCAAGCACTCGCTGTTGGGCGTATGGGTAAGCTTGTTTGCTATCGTTTGTACTTTACTGGTGGTGATGGTCCAGTACCAAGTGGTCAAACGCACTCATTCTGTCGCAGTAAAAGCAGATTCATTGCACTACAAGGGGGATGTGCTATTAAACTTGGCGGTTTTGGTGGCTATTTTACTTTCTAATTACGGGATGTCTAAAGCCGATCCTATTTTTGCCATCGCCGTTGCTGGATACCTACTTTACAATTGCTGGGATATTGCAAAAGAAAGTGCGGGCCATTTAATGGACAAGGAGCTTCCAGATGAAGAAAAAGCGGAGATTGTGCTGCTTGCGTCGAGCCATGAGGATGTATATGGAGTACACGAATTACGAACTCGGCAAAGTGGTAAAGTCAAATTTATTCAATTACATCTAGAGCTTGATGATGATATGCCGTTGATGCGCGCCCATGCGGTCTCTGATGAGGTAGTTGAGATGATCCAACAAGCGTTTGAAGGTGAATTAGATGTTTTGATACATCAAGACCCCGTGTCTTTGGCGGTTAAAGCCAGATCATCACAAAACTGATAAAAATGTTCCATCACTGCATAACGGATTGTGTCTTGTTCGCATAGCAGTTCATGCCGTGCCCCTGCAAACGAGTGTAACTGAGCTGTAGGATGGTTTTGTGCAAATCGCTGCTGGGCATGATTATCAACGACATCATCTTGCTCAGCACTGGCAATAAATAGTGGGCAGTGAATTTCCAACTTAGGGATTGAGCTGATGAACTTAAAAGCTTGGTTGAGCCAGCCAAAACTGACGCCACCTAAACACAATTCAGCCTCGTTTTGATACAGCGTGCGAAAACGCTGATAGCGTGTATGACAGTGTGTAAGTTGGTTTTCATCAAATGGCAGGTTGAGATAGTTGCTTTGCCCAATGGCATAATATTTACTAAAGCCAAGCCAACAACCCATTTTAGCAATCCACTTCGCCAGTTTATACGGCGTATTGTGAGTGTGGATATCAAACATCGGGGCGGATAAGAATGCCCCGCTGATATGATTATCATGGCGGGCGAGATAGTCACATGTAATGGCCGCGCCCATTGAATGAGCGAGAATGAACAGTTCGCCTTTTTGTTGTGGTCGCACGATGTTATTGATGAATGTATTTAAGTCATCAGCATAGTCAGAAAACTTTCGCACATAACCAACCTGGGGGTTGCTTGTTAGCCGCTCAGATAGCCCTTGACCAATGTGATCATAAGTAAAAACAGCGATGTTGTTTTGTGCCAACTCCCACAGAAGTTCTTGATATTTCCACGCAGACTCAATACGCCCACTCACTAACACGACACTGTATTTGGCTGCTGCAGGTAAGTGATAGCTATAGAATAGCCGTCCAGAGGAACCTGCAAAATAGCCCTGTTGAGAGCGCTGCCAGTGCTTTTCTATGTCGCCGTTATGTAGTGCCAATGAGGCGCTGTAGCTATAAAAATTCATATTGGTAGTGTCATTATCACTAAGAGGCCATGAGGCTGATTGTGGTTAAACTGCAATGTACCATGGTGCGCGAAAATAGCACGTTTGGCAATGGCCAGGCCCAAGCCTATTCCACCGCTATCACGATTTCGCGACTGGCTAGTGCGATAAAAAGGCTGGCATAGCTGTTTCAGGGCTTCTTCTGACACGCCTTCACCATCATCCGCGATACAAATTTCAATTTGATTATTGGTTACCGTAAAGGATATATTTATAGTCTGCGCTGCATACTTGATGGCGTTACGGAGCACGTTTTCAATTGCGCTGCTTAGTAACTCTCCATCACATGATAGAGTTAACTCAGGTAATGTTGCAATGTGCAGCTCTTTACCCATCTGCTCGGCTTCAAATTGCGCATCAAGCAGTATGTTATCAAGTAATGTCGCCATACTTACCTGCTGTACATGCAGAGTCTGCTGCCCATGCTCTAAACGTGACAGAGTTAAGATATCAGACAGCATCTTGTCCAAACACTGGGCTTCTTTTTCAATTCTAGTCAAATAGGCGAGTTGTTGTTCATTGGCGTTGTCTTGTGCCAAAGCATTGGCCAGACTCAAGCGGGTGAGCGGAGAGCGCAGCTCGTGAGAAACATCCGCCAGCAGTTGTTTATGCGTGTTTACGCTTTGCTCAAGTTTGTCTGCCATGTGGTTGAAGTCATGCATCAATATTGTGACTTCATCGCGGCGATGCTTTGGAATTTGTACGCGGGCGGTAAGCTCACCCGATGCCAGTGCTTTAGCGCTGCTGCCCAACGAATTGAGTGGCGCGACTAGGCGGCGACTGAAAAGAATGCTCAATAATACAGAAGGTAATAGCACTGCGAGGGCTTTAAGCCAAAAGGGCAGCATCTTTATACGCATCAATAAAGGGGGCTCGCGTAGTGGCTTAATTTGGAATAGCTGATAACGTTCACCCTGTACATTGAGCTCAAAAGGGCCATAAGCAAAGTAGCGTTCCGTGGCGATAAACTGGGGAACCTGAGGTTCATCAAAGTGCAGTAATGACAGATCCAAATTATATTTGTTGGGTTGTGATGTCAGGCTTTGCTCTATGTTTGAATGGGCTAAATACAACCATTTATGCTCGTTAAAGCGAGGATGAGCAATAACTTTTGTAAGAGGTTTTTGTTTAACGTTTACCAGTCTTTCGATGTTTTGTTGCAGGTGCACCATCGAATTTAATAACTTACCTTTTAAGGCTTTAGTTTCAAGCCGCTCGGGTTGCAGTTGACTGAGCAATACGAGTAGCACCAAAATGCTGAAAATAGTGAGCCAGAAACTTAAAAAGGCTTGGAAAAACAGCCCCGATGGACTCATTTTCTGGCGTACTTTTTGACAATGCTGTTGCACCTTAGTGATCCAAGAAAACATAGCCGCTACCTCTGATGGTTTGAATACAGTTAGTCTCGGAATATTTGGCAATTTTCTTACGTAAGTTACTGACATGTACATCAATCGAGCGGTCAAAGGGGGCCAAGCGGCGACCAAGTACATGTTGGCTCAGTGCATCTTTACTAACTACTTTACCGACGTGGCTCATAAGCTGATGTAATACCGCAAACTCGGTTCCCGTTAGTGTGAGTTCATGCCCAGCAACGCAAACTCGGCGTGCTGACTCATTGAGTGTTACATGACTAATGCTTAGCAGTTGAACCTGTTGACTTGTTTGTTTGACGTAATCAATACGGCGGCCAATGGCATGTATTCGAGCAAGTAATTCTCTGTGGTTAAAGGGTTTTGGTAAATAGTCATCGGCACCTAACTCAAGACCAAATATGCGATCAAAGTCATCGCCTTTTGCGGTAAGCATGATAACTGGTGTTAAGTGTGTGGCCCTGAGTTTTTTAAGTACTTCAAAGCCATCTAACACAGGTAGCATGACATCGAGCAAGACAACATCAAAAGGTTCACTGGTAGCCAACTCTAAGCCCTGTTCGCCATCAAAGGCCTGCAATACTTCACAGCCTTGAGCTCTAAGATATTCAGCGAGTAAATCACTTAAGGTGTGATCATCTTCAATTAATAGCAGCTTACTCATAACGTCTTTTTTCTATGGGAGATAACAGTAGTTTACCTTGCAAAATATTAAATTGCAGATCTTTACATAGCCTTTACATTGCTTTGCGTTGCTTTGCACCCGAGCAATTAAGCTAACCATGTATGTTCACTAATAACCCAAAGGAACTCTTTATGAAAGTAACATCAACATTAAGTACATTGGCACTTACAGGCACATTATTATTCGCTTCTTTGGCTCAAGCAGGGCAGGGTCATCACGACAAGCACTTTTTATTGACAGAAAAAGCGGTCAAAAAGCTCAGCCTAAGCCAGGACCAGCAAGATAAAATAGCTCAGATCCTCGAACAGAAGAAATCAGCAATGAAAGCACTGAAAGCATCACGCGCAGAGTACAAAGATGATTTTAAGGCGCTGATGGAAAATGATTATTTTGACGAGCAACAAGCCAAAGCTTTGATTGCGAAAAGTAGCGAAGCGAAGGGTGAAGCACTGCTTGCTAAATTGAAGAGTAAGCATCAGATCAGACAGGTATTAAATCAAGAGCAGCGTGACAAGCTACAAAAGATTGCACATCATAAAATGAAAAAACACCACTGATATGTCTATTTTGCCGTTAGCCGATACGCTCGACTAACGGCCGTCTTTATTCTAACTATTGTTGAAAAAACGAATCATCATTTTTTGCTAACATGGCTTCGATGTCTTCAATCATTTCTTGTTGATCTTGGGTGCTCATCTGCGTATCTGACGTGATAGCCGTAGAGATTTTATTGTTTTCAAACGACCAGTCACCCAAGTCAATCAGTTGGCATCTTTTTGAACAAAAAGGTCGATTTGGGCTTTGCTCAGACCAAGTTACATCGGCTTGGCAAGTTGGGCATTTTACAAGCGTGGGCATAGGGTGCTCCCTTGGTGTATTTTGCCGACAGTCTAATTAAATTAACCCCCAGATGCCAGAGCCGTGTGACTAAAAGCTTGTTACGCGATTTATTTCAGTCAATGATGTGAGGCCTGACGCCGCTTTTTTCAGTCCAGATGTTCTTAAGTTTTCGTAGCCAAGCTGTTGAGCCATTTGCGCAATTTGCATAGAGTTGCCTCCAGACATGATTAATTGTGAAATTTCAGGTGTGATCGGGACCATTTCATAAATACCAACACGGCCTTTGTAACCATCGGTACAATGTTCGCAGCCCTGTGGGGCAAAAAGCGTAATGTTTGCGATTTGTGCTTCACTAAAGCCTTGCTTGAGCAACTCATCTTTAGGCAAAGTCTCAGGCTTTTTGCAATGATTACACAGACGACGGGCCAAGCGCTGGGCAATAATCAAGTTGACCGAACTGGCTACGTTGTAAGCGGGAACGCCCATGTTGAGCAGGCGTGTCAGTGTTTCAGGTGCTGAATTGGTATGCAGGGTGCTCATTACAAGGTGCCCAGTTTGAGCTGCCTTGATAGCGATTTCGGCGGTTTCTAAATCACGGATCTCACCGACCATGATGACATCAGGGTCTTGGCGCAAAAAGGCTTTGAGTGCATTAGCAAAAGTCATCTCAGCTTTTGGATTTATCTGAACCTGATTGATGCCTTCAAGGTTGATTTCAACAGGATCTTCCGCGGTGCTGATGTTTCGCTCAGGTTTATTGAGGATATTTAATCCTGTATATAATGAGACCGTTTTACCCGAACCTGTAGGGCCCGTCACCAAGATCATGCCTTGTGGTTGCGCTAACGCATCAAGATACATTTGCTTTTGTTCGCTCTCATAGCCCAGAGCGTCAATCCCCATCATGGCACTAGAGGAATCAAGGATACGCATTACTATTTTCTCGCCCCACATTGTGGGCATGGTACTGACACGAAAATCAATGCTTTTACGTTCCGATATTTTTAATTTTATACGACCATCTTGTGGCCTGCGTTTCTCTGCGATATCAAGGCGTGACATGACTTTGATGCGCGCGGCAAGCCTTGTAGACAAAGAGGTTGGTGGACTTGCCATTTCATGCAACAGGCCGTCAATACGAAAACGAATACGGTACTTATGTTCATAAGGTTCAAAGTGTAAATCAGACGCACCTTTTTTAATTGCATCCATCAAAATTTTATTGATATATACAATGATGGGTGCATCATCTTTGTCCTTTTCTTTGTTTTCAACGTTTTGTAGTGATTTTTGATCATCTTCGATGTCAAGGTTAGCAAACTCTTGAAACTCGTCTTCACTGAGCGAAAGCCCACTGGTCGAGTCAAAAAGTTGGTCAATTTTCTTTTCAAGTTGCTTATGGTCAACGACCACCACATCACACTGCAACCCAGAACTGAACTCAAAGTTTTCAAATGCCCCGTAATCGGTAGGATCAGACGCCGCGATATAAAGTTTACGGCCCTTTTTATAAAGGGGTAATACTTGGTGCTTGCGGATCAGCTTTTCATTGATAAGATTCTCAGGAATTTGTTCAATATCAAATTCACTCAGATCAAATAATGGCACTCGGAATAAATCTAGGCATTGAGCTGCCAGCTCTGAGCTTTTCATGCCGCTGCATAAACAAATCAGCTCAGCGGTTGATTGTGCTTCGCGTTGCTTATTCTTAATTTGCTCTGGGGTTACGCGACCAAGCGTAATAAATTTGCGTAATAATGGTGAGTGATGTTCCATAAGCCCTCAGATAAAGATATATCAACTACTTCAATCTACATCAATCAGTTATAAATAAACTTATGAACCTGCAACAAGCTTTTATTGAGTTAGCATCTATTTGCGCTCGGCGCCGTTAGCTTAGCTAGCATTATGAATGCGGTTTACTTGTTGAATGATTTAATGCAATAGAGACAAAGTTTTGATGTAACAATTCTAACTCATTATACATATCAGTTAATGATTTATCATTATTTAGTATAGTGTTTGCTCGTTTTTGTTTCTCAGAACGAGACATTTGTGCGGTGATGATTTTTTCCACTTGTTCAGTGGGAACATGGTCACGCGCAGCAGTGCGAGCTATTTGAATATGTTCAGGTACGTCAACCAACAACGTGTGATCGCAAAGCGCATCTAAGTTGTTTTCAAATAATAACGGTGCGGAGAGCACTACATAGGGGCCTTTGGCCTGATTAAGTTGAGCTAAGATCTCGCTACGGATCATAGGGTGTAATAATTGCTCTAACCACGTTTTAGCACGCTCATCGGCAAAGATCAGCTCGCGTAGTTTAGCTCTGTTCAAACTGCCGTCAGGCAAGAGCATATCTGCACCAAATTGATTGGCAATAGCATTGAGGCCCGGGCTGCCCTTGGCTACAACGTCTTTAGCGATGACATCCGCATCGACAATCACAATCCCTTTATCAGCAAGAGCATTACTGACAGCGGTTTTTCCGACACCAATGCCACCGGTGAGTCCTAACACCCAATTACTCATAATATCACTCACGCAAGAACTAGATTAAAATACCAACGTTCAATGGTGTCACCATATAACAGGGTTATCCACCCAGCAATGGCCAGATAAGGGCCAAAGGGAATGGGTGTGCTTTTGTCTTTGCCTTGCACAGCCAGCTGAATACTGCCTATTACTGCGCCCACGACGCTAGATAAAAGCACAATCGTTAAGATGGCTTGCCAGCCTAGTAGTGCACCAAAAATAGCGAGCAGTTTAAAGTCACCATAACCCATACCTTCTTTTCCGGTGGTCAATTTAAACAACCAGTACACACTCCACAAACTAAGATAGCCAACAGCGGCCCCTGTAATTGCGTCTTTGGGCGCAATAGTGAGTCCTTGCACACTGGCAAGGAGTACAAGCCACAGCAAAGGAAGGGTTATTTGATCGGGCAGTAGCATGTGATCAATATCTATAAAGATTAACGCTATCAATGCCCAGGTCAGCACTAAAAACAGTACACATTGTGGCGTTGCGCCAAAGTGCTGAGCAACGAACAAAGACACTAAAGCGGTACCGAGTTCCACCAATGGATAGCGTACTGAAATTGTTGTTTTACAGTGAGCACATTTGCCACGTAGTAAAAGCCAGCTAAGCAGAGGAATATTTTGCCAAAATTTAATTTTAGTGTTGCAGTTAGGGCAGTGGGAGCCTGGTGCGGCTAAATTAAATGTCTCTGCCTGAGCATGCTTAGGCTCGGGGCTTTCGTCACTTAGTATTAGTTTACATTCATCACGCCATTGCTTATTCATCATCACAGGCAGGCGATAAATGACCACGTTCAAAAAGCTACCAATGCATAGGCTGATTAAACCGACGCAGAGCAAAAAAAACCAAGTTTGAGCTTGCATTAACTGAAAAACATCTAGCATAACTGTTCTTATTTTTGTTTAGATTTTATGGGTCAGGTTAAATAACCGAACCCAACTGGAAGATAGGTAAATACATGGCAATGATAAGGCCACCAATCAGCACACCTAACACAGCCATAATTAACGGCTCAAGCAGGCTAGAGAGGCCGTCGACCAAATCATCTACTTCCTGCTCGTAAATATTGGCGACTTTTGCCAGCATGCTGTCTAGGGTGCCTGACTCTTCGCCAATAGCCACCATTTGGATCACCATATCGGGAAACACACTGGTATTTCTCATGGCCCAGTTCATTTGGTTACCCGAGCTGACTTCACTTTTTATATCTAAAATTGCATCTCGGAAAATGGCATTTCCCGAGGCGCCAGCAGCAGAGTCAAGTGCATCAATCAACGGCACCCCTGCTGCAAACGTTGTAGACAAGGTTCTGGCGTAACGGGCAACAGCGGCTTTATCAAGAATGGGTCCTACAACTGGTAGTGTTAGGAGTAACCTGTCGTTAAAACTACGTAGCGCTTTTGATTTAAAAAGCATCTCTTTGTAGAGATAACCACCAAAAAATAACACACCGAGCACCATCCACCAGTATTTTTGCATTACTTCTGAGATGGCGATAACCATAAGTGTGAAAGCGGGCAGCTCGGCACCAAAGCCATTGAAGATTTCTTGAAACTGCGGAACAACAAAGATCAATAGAATAGAGGTTACAATTAAGGCGACAACAATTACGGCAATAGGATAAAACAGCGCCTTTTTGATTTTTGACTTCAGTGCTTCTGCTTTTTCTTTGTAGATGGCGATACGCTCAAAAACATGGTCTAACGAACCTGACTGTTCACCTGATTGCACTAAGTCACAATATAAATCATCGAAATGACGAGGGTAGGCACGCAAGCACTTAGACAAGGGCTGGCCTGCACGTACTTCATCGGCAATGCTGGAGATCAGCTTTTTAAGGCTTTTATTGTTAATGCCAGAGCCTATCATGTCCAACACTTGAATAAGCGGTACGCCAGCGTTGAGCATCGTGGCGATTTGACGAGTGGTGACGGCGATATCTTTGGCGCTAATTTTCGGGCTACGGTTTAGACCAAAAATTGCTTTGGGTTTACGTTTTACTTTGGAGGGAGTAATACCTTGTTTGCGCAATTGTGCTTTAACCAAAGCTATGCTGGTGCCGGTCATTTCTCCTTCAAGGCGTTTACCTCGGGTACTGACGCCAACCCACTGGAACGTGTCTAAGGATTTTTCACCAGTATTTTTCGCCATGTTGCACCGCTTAGCTGTAAAGTAAGGAGAAAAGCAGTTGCTTAGCAACTGCTTTAAGGCTTTTAGTTTGTAGCCGCTGTTGCAGTACAGCCTTGAGGCACTAAGCTAGCATCCGTTAAGCTACTTACGCAGGTCCATTTAAATGCATTATCTGCGGTGTTAGGTGTAAACGTGAAAGTCTCACTTTGTAGTGCTGATACTGCATCGGTAGCATCCATAGTTACAACAATAACGCCGTTAGCCTGTACTTCTAATGCTGAATAGGTACCTGTCGCTGCTAAGTCAGTTAAAGATGGAGCAGTGTCTGCAGTTGGGTATGAACCATTGATTTGATGATATTCAGCAATAGCCGTTTTTGCACCGGCGGATAGAGAAACCGCTTCGGCTGCTTGTGAGCGAGCAACATAATCCTGATACGCAGGCAATGCCACAGCGGATAAAATACCAATAATAGCTACTACTATCATTAACTCAATAAGGGTAAAGCCACCCTGTTGTTGTCTTGCCATGATGTGTCTCCTAAGGAACTGTGTCTAACTCGGTAATTGTAAGTTAGAAAGATATTAAAATCTTTATGGTTTTGAAACTTAATAGCTTCAATTATAGGTGTTAAAAGCGCATGATTGCACGTTTGCTATTGAAATGCCGTATAAACTTAATAAATACGTTTTTTAATAGCTTGTTATCAAACTCATTCTTTCGTCGTATTTAACGGTTTCATAGCGCGCTTGTCAATCAATTAGAACCAATTATTCGCAATATTTAGAATAATTTATGCCTTTTGCTCAACAAAACGCATGGATAAGTCAATACTGCACAAGTGCTTTGTTAATGCGCCACTAGAAATAAAGTCGACGCCCGCTTGTGCATACGTTGTTAGGGTATCAAGTGTCATGTTACCTGAAACTTCCAGTTTTGCCTTGCCCTGAGTCAATTCAACGGCTTGTTTGATGTCAGTTACTGTGAAGTTATCTAACATGATGATGTCGGCACCGGCTTGTAGGGCCTGTGCAAGCTCATCTAGGCTCTCGACTTCCACCTCGACTGGCTTATTGGGATGGTTTGTTTTCGCTTTACTGACCGCATTGGCAATGCCACCGCAAGCTGCAATGTGATTCTCTTTGATCAAAAAGGCATCGAATAGACCGATACGGTGGTTTTTACCGCCACCACAGGTTACTGCATATTTCTGTAATGCTCTTAAACCCGGAATGGTTTTCCGCGTATCAAGTAACTGTGTTTGGCTACCCGCAAGCGCCTTTACGTAGTGAGCGGTTGTGGTTGCGGTACCAGACAAAGACTGAACAAAATTCAAAGCAGTACGCTCTGCTGTAAGAATCGAGCGAGCCGAGCCCGATGCAGTGAACAGCTTTGAGTTCGCACTCACGTGATCGCCATCGTCAACCAGCACTTCCACTTTAACTTGCGGGTCAACTTGTTTGAATACTTCAACAATGAGATCTTTGCCACAGAACACACAGTCTTCACGTGTGATCACATAGGCATTTGCTTGCTCCGTTTCAGGGATCAACTGGGCCGTGATATCTCCATCAGCTGCACACTGGTAATTAAGATCTTCGTTAAGTGCTTGTTTTACCAATTGGCTTATTAGTTCATTAGAGATAGGTTGGCTTTGCATAGTTCTGTCACTTGTGTTGGCTATTATGGGAGAGTGCGAATTTTACTGTGTTGCGCGCATTTACACAATCGCTGCTAGTGAATTAACATCAACCTTGATAAGGTAACAGTATGATTATTAGCGTTCATTTTATATTATGTCACTAGATTGGCTAAGCGCTGCTAACAGGCGGCCGTGTACTTATTACGACGATAGGCCTGAACAAGAAACGGTCTCATTGTTAGTGATCCATAACATCTCATTACCAGCGGGAGAGTTTGGTACTGCTTATGTGGATGAGTTGTTTTGTGGAACGCTTGAATGTGATGCACACCCCAGTTTTTGCGATTTAAAGGGGTTAGAGGTGTCTGCACACTGCTTTATTCGCCGCGATGGACAAGTGCTTCAGTATGTGCCGTTTAATAAACGTGCTTGGCATGCTGGTGTCTCTAGCTTTGAAGGTCGTCATCGGTGCAATGATTTTAGCATTGGCATTGAGCTTGAGGGGACGGACGATACGCCATATAGTGAGGCGCAATATCAAAAGTTGGTTGCGGTGACGAAGGAAATAATGGCAGCGTACCCAGCGATTACTAGGCAACGCATAGTCGGACATTGCGATATTGCGCCCGATAGAAAAACGGATCCTGGGCCGGCATTTCAATGGTCTGAATTTTTTCATCAACTTGAACAATAAAAGAGTTACATATGATTTTAATTTCCATCATTCTTGCGTTGGCGATTGAGCGGTTAGCTGCCAGAGGGAATTATTGGCAGATGAGCTTCTATACCAACGGGTATGTTGCACATAGTGTTGATAACAGCATGGTAAAAGGCCTGATGGGCTCAGGTGTTGGCGTGTTGATTTGGCTGGTTGTCCCCAGTATTTTGGTAGCCATTGTATACCACGTATTTGATATGGTGCTTGCACAACTTATTTTGAACACCTGTCTATTGCTGATTTGTATCGGTTGTGCGCATCAAAGGGTGCGTTATAAAGGCTATTTAAATGCCCTGACTCGGGGAGATAATGAAGCCGCAACTTTATACGCCTTACAAATGGGACAAAAACGTACAGAATTAGAGCAAGGTGGTGAGTGGTTTGGGCAAACTTTAGTGTGGATCAATTTTCGTCATTATTGCTGTGTATTATTTTGGTTTGTTATGCTTGGCGCTCCAGGGGCCGTGCTTTATGCCATAACCCGTAGTTTATTTGACGACATTGAAGACAATTCAGAACACCCACTCAAGGCACAATATAGCCGTTTTGAAACGATGTTACATTGGCTTGATTGGGTCCCAGCTCGGCTGACGAGCTTTGGCTATTTGATCATTGGTAACTTTTCTAAAGGTACCAGTTGTTGGCTTAAATATGTACTTGATTTCAACGTTTCAAATCGACATGTTGTCACATCTACGGCACTGGCAGCAGAGCAAATAGAGCAACAGTACGTTGGATGTACATATGAAGCAAGTTGTATGATGCGCTTAGTTAAACGCAACATACTGTTTTATTTGGTGCTAATCGCTTTGCTGACGTTATTTGGTAACTTGGCTTAACTCACCTATGTGATAAGTAACACTGGCGGTAAATGTGCAACTGGCACATTTACCGCGTTTGTTAACTCAGGAGGGTTTTTAGGTAGGTTTGTTTTCGCAATCTCATCGCGGTGATAAGTTTGCTATCAATGTCTAGGGTTCGCAGGTGCTCATCGGTCACATCAATCAAGTCACACACACCAGTTACTTTCCATAAGCCTTCTTCAAGTTCTTTTGCTTTATGTAAAGCATAGTGGCTCACATAACGCAGCTCATTGGCCAAATAATCCGTATCGGGTCGGCCTGTTTTTGATACATGCAGATGAAACACAAATAAAATATTCTTTGTGATGGCCTTTTTCTGGAACAAAAATAATGGTTCTTGCGGTTGGTCTTGCTCGATACATTGCCCTTTGAAGGCTTTGTTGATGTCCTTTTCCTGGCTATCGAATGCAACAAACAGCGTGTATTTGAGCGGTTTGCTTTTACGGCTGTGTTTACGCAGCGCTTCGGTTAAGTGATTTTCGATGAAGCTCGATGGGAACAGGGGTTTCATATTGAGTTGCCCTTGTTTACCGGTGTGATAATGCATTAATACGCGGTGTATCGGTGTAGGATACAACCCTATGCCTACCGCCCCAATCTTAAAGTGCGATGTTTCTTTATGTAAGTAAAATGGGAATTGGCATACGCTTTTGGTGATCATGTTTCGCAATGCGGTCGATAACCCTGGGATCCTAGGCGCTTCTTGGCAAGGCTGTAACTTGTCTTTGTTGTTATTAATCAATAGCTTGAAGAACTCACTGGCCACTTGAGGTAAGTCGGTCAGTTTGCTTACTTTAAGATTAATGATGGTTTTCGCTTTACTGATTGCAACGACCTCATAACGCAAGTTGCTCAAAGTATGTTGCTTAGTAATCTTTTGTAGGTCGGGTAAATCAAGGTGGATAATAGCACCCTTAGTTAAGGTCGTAGGTTGCGCAAGTTCTACTTGTAACCCCATCTCAGATAAGTCTAAGGTATGCCCTTGACATGGTTCAGCGCCATCTATGTGTAATACAACCGAGGTTTTATACAGATACCGCTTGTGTGCTCGCAGATTAATATAATCTAGAGAGATCACATTGAGCTTTGGTGGGTTGAGCGCTTTTCCTCGGCCAAATACTTTGAGCTGATTAACGAGGCTTTTGTCAAAGCTGACCTTTTGATAGGCCTCTTGTTGATACTGTGAAGAAATGTCAGTAATCAACAATAAGTACTTCACGTCTTGGATATGGCTTTGCACGCGTGGAGTTGGTCGCTTGTTCAGCTTTTCAATGTTTTTGCTGGCATTGGCTGGCAGTGATAATGGAATAAAGGCATCTTCATGATGGCTTGGCATGAGCTGAACTTTGTAAGTACGCCAACTGCTTTTTTGAGCGCCGTAGGCAACGAATAGATTACGCAAATCAGGTTGTTTGGCTAATTCAAAATCAAATGCTGAATAGTGGTATATTTTGCCATCTTTTATGTGCGTAAAGCTATATAATGTCGATTCTTTGACGGCATTCGAGAGTGCCAGTAGTGCTGCTAATCGAGGTTGCGAAAAAATTTGATACAAGCAGGATACTTTACGTTCGTCTTCAAAATAGTAATTAATAAATGCGTTATTTTCATTGGTTAACGCAATAGTGGGCAACAGGTGTTTGTCCTTTTGTGAAATAAACACAAAAAGTGAGTTAACCCTAGGTTGGTAATATTGCTCGTAACCCTTACAGGTTATAGCATCCATGGTATTATCTAAATTGACTTTATAGCGGCGTTTATTGCCGTGAATAAAGCTATTGAGAAACTCATCAAATGCACTACTGTTTTCTATAAAGGTTCTTTTCAACCTAACGTGCTGAAATCCAGAAGAAATTGGTTCAACTGCAATAACTTCATATTGGATCCCCTCTTTGAGTCCCAGCTCAAACTCTTGCTCAAGCCCTGTTAGCCTGACGCTGACCAATTGCCCAGGACTCACGCGCTCTTTTGCCGCAAGTTTAATTTTTGCACCGCTGAGTGAGATATCTGATGTGGTACCGGTGGCTTGGTGCCCTTTATTCAGCTCAATTGAAATTTTAATTGAGTAATTCATCCGCTCTTCAATGCGGCTTTCATAGGAGGCAAAGCGCACTAGCTTAGCGTGTTCTGGTTGTTTCTCTACAACATCTTGAACAAGACTTTCAGTATCTTGTGCTTTTTTCTGCATGACCCGAAAATTATTTTCGGTTTGCATTACTTCTTCATACACAGCGAGCGTATAGCCGCCATGACGTGCAATTTCACGCTCAAACACCTCGATGGCCAGGTCGTCCATAAAGTGTTGTTTACCTTCATATTCATAAGGCTTAACATCACCAGCAACTTGCCCTCGTAGGTCGATAAAACGGGCGATGGGTTGAGATAAGCGAGACATTTCCATTTTTAGCAAGAATCGGTCGGGTTTGGAAATATCCTTGGTCATCTGTTCAAACAGCTTATCGAAGTCGGGGTTACCCAACTGCGATTTTAACTCTTTGATCAGAGGTTGATACTTCTGTAGCTTATCTTCAGCCATAATGACCCATTAATTATCCGAGTTTAAGCCCTGAGGCTTATTAGTTATTATTTGTTATATCAAGCCAAAACTATGACAATATTAAATCATAGTTAATTAATTCTAAACAATTCTGTTAACTTCGTCTGCTATTGCAGTGGTTATATTGCACAGAGATTGAGTTAAAAGTACAAGCAAAAAGTGTGCCTTAAGTTATGGTTAAAAAGAAAACAGCCTTTGTGTGTAGCGATTGTGGTGCCGAATTTGCCAGATGGCAGGGGCAATGTTCAGAGTGTCGAGCTTGGAATACGGTGACAGAGTTTCGTGTGCCCTCGGTGAAGGCGCCTCCTCGTAGCGCTGCAATGGCCGGATATGCAGGGATGGTTGATGCGAAGGTACAAACGTTGGATGAAGTCAACCTTGAGAGCCTGCCACGTTTTAGTACTGGGTTTAAAGAGTTTGACCGTGTGTTGGGTGGTGGGGTGGTACCTGGCAGTGCCATTTTAATCGGCGGCTCACCTGGTGCGGGTAAGAGTACCGTCCTGTTGCAGACCATGTGTTTACTCGCACAGAGTATGAACACCTTATACGTAACCGGTGAAGAGTCATTACAGCAAGTTGCCATGCGAGCTCACAGATTGGGGTTGCCCACTGACAAATTACGTACTTTAGCCGAAACTAACGTAGAAACTATTTGCCAACTGGCTCTACAAGAAAAGCCCAGCATCATGGTCATCGACTCGATTCAGGTGATGCACATGAGCGATGTGCAGTCAGCACCTGGTAGTGTTTCTCAAGTGCGAGAAAGCGCCGCCTATTTAACCCGCTTTGCAAAACAAAACCAAGTCGCTATTTTTATGGTCGGCCATGTAACAAAGGATGGCAGTTTAGCCGGTCCGAAAGTATTGGAGCACTGTATTGATTGTTCAATTTTACTAGAAGGGAGTTCGGACAGCCGCTTTCGTACTTTGCGCGGCAACAAAAACCGCTTTGGTGCAGTTAATGAACTAGGTGTATTTGCGATGACAGGGCAGGGGCTTAAAGAAGTTAGTAACCCTTCAGCTATTTTTCTCAACCGAGGCGAAGAACAAACACCTGGGTCTCTTGTGATGGTGATTTGGGAAGGGACACGGCCATTGCTGGTTGAGGTGCAGGCATTGGTTGATTACTCCCAATTGGCAAACCCAAGGCGCGTTACGGTGGGCTTAGAGCAAAACCGTTTAGCTATGTTACTGGCGGTGTTACACCGCCATGGCGGGTTGCAAGTGGCGGATCAGGATGTGTTTGTTAATGTCGTGGGAGGGGTGAAAGTCTCAGAAACTAGCGCCGATCTAGCATTAATCGTTGCTTTGGTGTCAAGCTTTAAGAATTACGCGCTGGAGCGGCAACTTGTGGTGTTTGGTGAGGTTGGCCTAGGTGGCGAGATAAGGCCTGTTCCCAGTGGTCAGGAGCGTCTAAAAGAAGCTGCGAAGCATGGTTTTAAACGCGCGATTGTGCCCAATGCCAATAAACCAAAAGAGCCGATTGAAGGTATGGAAGTGGTTGGTGTTAATAGTTTAAGTGAAGCGCTAGAGGCGCTATTTTAGTAGGAATGAATAAATAATGAGAAAGATCCTATTGATGGTGATAGGCGCTGGATTAGTTACTTATGGGGCAGTGCAACACTTCGCCAACCAAGAAGCCGAAGAAGCGCTTAAAAAACAGCTGTCGCTAATCGAACTGCAAGAGCAGGTAGAGATCGACTATGCCAGTGTAGATGTACACCTACTCAGTGACAAAATAAGTGTCAGGGGCCTGGAAGTAAAAAATACGGCTCATCAAAAGATGGCGAGTGTTGAACTTATGTCTTTACAGGGTTTTCACCCTGATGAGGTCAGTGAATTTACCGAGGTGCGTTTAAAGGGTATGCGCTTAAATAAGGAAGCTTGGCAGCATCCAGCGACATTTCCGCCCCTATTACTGGGGAGTCGTTTTGATTTTGCTTTTGCGATGGCCTACGAACCAGACTCAGGAGCGCTTGAAATTAAGTTGGGAATGGAGGCAAAAAAGATCGTATCAATGGCGATGTCTGCCAACTTTAATAACTCGACATCTTTTATGGAAGCCTATCATGCACGTCGTCAACAACGGCTACAAATGGATACGCAAAGTCATGCATTAAATTCTCCCAGTGATTCTGGTCGTATATCAGATGCATGGATGCAGCTAGAGCCACGTGCTTTTATGTTAGAGGTAAATAGCCTCGGCCAGTTGTCAGATTTACTGGATCAGCATCTAAAAAATCAAGGGCTGGACAGAGAGGCATTTAAACAAATGTTTACTGAGCAAGTTTATAGCGCTGATTCTACACAAAAAGTCAAGGATGCGTTACTGGCATTCGCCGAGGGCCTGCAGAGATTGCACATATCGGCTCAGTTACCTGAGGGGATGAATTTTCCAAGCCTCACCACGCGGCTAAATGAGCTTTATGGTCAGCCTGAAGCCGCTGCAGACTTTCTTAATTTGAAAGTAGAAGGGTCATAAAGTGGGTCTAGTAATGAAAAAGGCCGCGATCAGCGGCCTCTTTCATTAACGTAAATAGATATCAGTGCAAAATCCTAGCTCGGATTGTGCCTTCAACGGCGCTGAGCTCTTTTAATGCCACCTCTGAGTGATCGCTGTCTACGTCAATTACCACATAGCCGATGGTATCATCGGTTTGTAGGTATTGCGCTGCGATATTAATACCATGTTGTGCAAATGCTTGGTTAATTTGCGTCAGGACGCCTGGGCGGTTCTGGTGCACGTGCAATAGACGACTACGATTTGCCAATTCAGGTAAGGCTACCTCAGGGAAGTTGACTGCACTTAAGGTTGAACCGTTGTCTGAGTATTTTGCGATTTTACCTGCCACCTCAATACCAATGTTTTCTTGTGCTTCTTGCGTAGAGCCACCCACGTGTGGCGTAAGGATAACGTTATCAAACTCACGCAGTGGAGAAATAAACTCTTCATCATTTGATTTAGGCTCCACAGGGAACACATCAATAGCAGCGCCGGCAAGCTTTTTATCTCTTAGCGCCTCTGCCAGAGCGTCGATGTCTACAACGGTACCGCGTGAAGCGTTGATCAGGATAGCGCCTTGTTTCATCACTTCAAGCTCAGCCATACCGATTAGGTTTTTAGTTGAAGGGGTTTCTGGGACGTGTAGGCTAACTACGTCAGAACGCTGTAATAGCTGTGTCAGGTTTTGAATTTGTTGAGCATTACCAAGCGTAAGTTTGTCTTCGATATCATAAAACTCAACTTTCATACCGATGTTTTCAGCCATAATGCCAAGTTGTGTGCCGATATGTCCGTAACCTATGATACCAAGTGTTTTTCCACGAGCTTCGTACGAGCCTACAGCCGATTTAAACCATTCGCCACGGTGCGCCATGGCATTACGCTGTGGAATACCACGAAGGAGCAACAAGATTTCCCCCAATACTAACTCAGCCACAGAACGCGTATTTGAAAACGGCGCGTTGAATACGGCAATACCACGCTCTTTCGCTGCCTGTAAATCTACTTGGTTAGTGCCGATACAAAAACAACCTACAGCAACGAGCTTTTCTGCGGCATTGAGCACAGCTTCTGTTAAATGGGTGCGAGAGCGGATCCCCACAAAGTGGGCATCCTTAATTCGCTCTTGCAATTCACTTTCAGGTAACGATGTTTTGACATAATCAATGTTGCTGTAACCGTTACGCTTTAGAGTTTCGACGGCACTTTGGTGCACACCTTCTAACAGCAAAATTTTGATTTTCTCTTTGGCTAACGATACCTTACTCATGACTCATTCCTATTTAGCTGATTTTAGGACCCTCAGGGGTTCCTGTGATAACAATATCGGCACCACGGTGCGCAAATAAGCCGTTGGTTACAACGCCGACAATCTGGTTTATGTTTTCTTCTAACTGCTTTGGCTCTTTGATTTGCAGATTGTGCACATCAAGGATGACATTGCCGTTATCGGTAACAACTCCTTGTCTATAAACGGGATCACCACCCAGTTTTAATAACTCTCGCGCCACATAGCTGCGAGCCATCGGGATCACTTCAACAGGTAATGGGAAGGCACCCAAAGTCTCTACATGTTTAGTGTTATCCACGATACAAATAAATTGTTTTGCTACTGCTGCTACGATCTTTTCGCGTGTTAACGCTGCGCCACCGCCTTTGATCATGTCGTGGCTAGCATTGATTTCATCAGCGCCATCAACATACACGTCTAGTTGGTCAACGTCGTTAAGTTCAAATACCTCAATACCCAGTGCTTTTAGCTTTTCAGTGGATGCCTCTGAACTGGAAACCGCCCCTTTAATTTGTTCTTTGATACTACCAAGGGCATCAATAAAGTGGTTGACGGTTGAACCTGTGCCTACACCAACAATGGTATCTTTTTTTACATATTCCAACGCAGCCCAGGCTGCGGCTTTTTTCATTTCATCTTGGGTCATTACGTAATTCACTGTGTTGTCAAATTGAACACTTAGAGTATACCGTAATTGTTTGTGTAGAATGAGTCTGAATACCCTTTACCATTGATAAAATTTGCTGGGCGTGATGATCTGCTGTAATGGCACATCCCAAGCCTGTATTGGCAGCTTTTCAACCTGCTGACAGTCGTGAGCTAAGCCAATAAGCTCTGGCTTTTTCATTTGCTCACGATAGTAACGCGCCAACGTCTTATCGTAGTAGCCGCCCCCCATGCCTAAGCGGTTACCTTCTTTATCAAAAGCCACAAGGGGCATTAAGAGGTAATCCAGCTCATATAAAGGACAAATATGACTGCAATTCAACTGTGGCTCCAAGATAGCATAGCGATTCTGTGTCATGGGTGAATTATTTTCATACCTCTGGAATAGCAATGTTGTGCCGTTAAAGGGGTGTATTACGGGCAGGAAGACTTGATGTCTTTTCTTGTTAAGTGATTGAATTAAAATGGATGTATCAAGTTCTCCATCGTTACTGAGATAGAGGCCAATCCGGGCGTTATTTGGGAGTTTTTTGTGTTGAAAAAAATTAATATTAATTTTTTTCGCGGCTTGTTCCTGCTCTAAATTACTTAAATTTCTTCTCGCATTTCTAATATTCTTGCGGATTTCTGAACGTGAAAGAGAAGATTGTTCGGCATTGTACATGGCGCCTCTGCTATAAATTAAACCACTGAGGGTAGATTATGGCCAGTGCTAATACGGTTAGCAGCACGATAAGGGTGGCCGCTAAGGTATATTGGAGCTTGCGGGTTGGTATTTTTTTGACGGGCTCTAAATCAAGGTCTAGCTCTTCAAATAGTTCATCTTCTTGCCAGCTATCTGGTTTTGAATCGTCTTTGTCTTCATCAGATGAGTTGCCTAAGCGATGTTCTATTTCTTCAAGGCGCTCCTCAATACGAATTAAGCTACTGGTAATGTAATCTAGTGCTTCGAACACTCGCTCATCTTTTTGACTTTGAGGGCTGGTATCAGCTGGTGGCTCAACGGCGACAAGCTTAGCTTTAACACCCATTCTTTCCAACAACTTTACCTGCTTTAACGATTTACTTTGCTCAGCAGGCGCAAAAAGAGGTTTTTTGGCAAGAAAGGCCTCAACCTTTTGTGGTGCAATATTGAGTTTAGAGCTTAAAGTTGTCACAACCTCTTCGGCTGATGTAGTGCTTTGTAAACCGATAAACACGACTCGATACTTTTGTGACATGATAGTTCCTAAAGCTATGCTAATGCTTTGAGTATACCGAATTTTTTGTATGTTGCGAATGCGTTATCGAGAGGCGAGGGGGAAGATGATGCAGGCCGGTTAGAGCGGCCTGCCAAATAGATCGTATTATTGCTCTCTGGCAATGGCACGATAGCCAATATCGGTGCGGTATTCAACACCATCCCAATGGATGTCTTTAACCAGCGAGTAGGCTCTTTTTTGCGCTTCTGTCACTGAGTGTCCAAGTGCGGTTGCACACAAAACTCGACCACCTGCTGTAACGACCTCTTCGCCATCTTGTTTGGTGCCTGCGTGGAATACCTTTTCGCCTTCAGGGTAGCTTACTTGCAAGCCGCTGATAGCATCGCCTTTAGGGTAGTTGCCTGGGTAGCCTTTTGCTGCCAGTACCACGCCCACAGCTGCGCGAGGATCAAATCTAATATCTACTTTGTCTAACTCTTCACGGTTAGCCGCTTCGATAAGTTCTACTAAATCTGATTGCAAGCGCAACATGATTGGCTGAGTTTCAGGGTCTCCAAAACGACAGTTGTACTCAATAACTTTTGGTGTGCCATCAGCTGTAATCATCAAACCAGCGTATAAGAACCCAGTGTAAGGGTTGCCTTCGCTCGCCATACCTTCAACTGTCGGATGGATCACTTCATCCATGATACGTTGATGAATGTCTGGGGTGACAACAGGAGCTGGAGAGTACGCACCCATACCACCTGTGTTTGGACCCTGATCGCCGTTGTAAGCGCGTTTATGATCCTGACTGGTGGCAAAAGGGAGAACATGCTTACCATCTACCATGACGATAAATGAAGCTTCTTCACCTTCAAGGAACTCTTCAATGACAACGCGGCTACCCGCTTCGCCAAAAGCATTACCCGCTAGCATATCGCGAATAGCCTCTTCAGCCTCGGCTTCGGTCATGGCGACGATAACACCTTTACCTGCCGCTAGGCCATCGGCTTTCACGACAATAGGGGCGCCTTGCTCTTTAAGATAAGCCAAAGCCGGCTCAACTTGTTCGAACGTTTGGTATTGAGCTGTTGGGATATCATGGCGGGCCAAAAAGTCCTTCGTGAACGACTTGGAACCTTCCAGTTGAGCCGCAGCTGCCGTAGGACCAAAGATTGCCAAGCCTTCATTGCGAAAGCGATCAACAACACCAATTACCAGTGGCGCTTCAGGGCCTACAATAGTCAGTTCGACATTGTTTTCTTTTGCAAACGACACGAGTGCATCTAAGTCTTCAACACCAATAGCAACATTGGTTATTTTTGGTTCCAATGCTGTACCTGCATTACCTGGTGCAACATATACCGTTTTTACCGATGGGTTTTGAGCGGCTTTGAACGCTAATGCGTGTTCACGGCCACCACTGCCAATGACGAGTACATTCATGGCGAAATTTTCCTATTTAAAGCTTCTTAAATTTTAGAGTCATGCGATTGCTTTCCCCGATAGCTTTGTATTTCTCGGCTTGCTCTTCACCCATTGTTAGGTGCGGAGGCAAAGTCCAAACACCTTTTGGATGGTCTGCGCTATCTTTAGGGTTAGCGTTAATATCGCTTTGAGCCACTAGTTCGAATCCAGCTTGTTTTGCTACATCAACCACATAGCTTAGCTTCATATAACCCGAGCTTTTCTGCTGGGCGTCATCACGATCTTCTGGTAACTGATGCTCAACAACACCTAAGATGCCACCCGGTTTCAACGCTTTGTTAAATGCTTTAAATGCACTTAACAGTCCTTCATGGTCTTTTTGCATGTACCAGTTATGTACATTTCTAAAAGTGAGTACCATATCAGCGCTGCTTGCTGGGGCAATATCCAAATGGGTCACAGGAAAAAATTCGGTCACTTTTACTTCACTATAACGGGGATCATTTGCAACTTTATCTTTAAAGCTGGCAAGTGATTTCTTGTAATAGCCTATCTCAGAGTCAGCAGGGAAGTGTGCAGCATACAGTGTACCTTTACCTTTGAGCGTAGGAGCCAGAATTTCTGAGTACCAACCGCCACCAGGTGTAATTTCAACCACTGTCATATCACTTTGTAAACCAAAGAACTCTAATGTTTCTAGTGGATTACGATACTTATCGCGAGCGCGGTGTGCTTCAGGGCGTTCTGAACTTTGTACGGCTGAAACAACCGCTGCGTTAGCTTGGTTTGTGTTAACGCTGTTGTTAGCGTTACAGCCAGCTAATGCAGCCACGACGGCTGCTGTGAGAAGTGTTTTTAAACCAAATTTCATCTTTCTGTTCCTTCACTTTGTGATTGTGTTTTAAGCAGAATACTCGAATTTAGTGCAAACAAAAAGCGCGAAACGTTGAACGGTTCGCGCTGTAATTTTTAGTGACGGAAGTGACGCATTCCGGTAAATACCATGGCCATACCCGCTTCGTCGGCTGCGGCGATAACTTCTTCATCGCGCATTGAGCCACCAGGTTGAATAACCGCAGTGATACCGGCTTGCGCAGCGGCATCGATGCCATCACGGAACGGGAAGAACGCATCAGATGCCATGACTGAACCTTTAACTTCTAAGTTCTCGTCTGCCGCTTTGATACCCGCGATTTTAGCAGAATATACGCGACTCATTTGGCCTGCACCCACACCAATCGTCATACCATCTCTGGCATAAACAATAGCGTTAGACTTCACGAATTTAGCGACTTTCCAGCAGAATAATAAATCTTTCAATTCTTGCTCGGTAGGCTGGCGTTTAGACACCACGGTAAGGTCGTCCAGTGTTACCATGCCCTGATCTCGGTCTTGAACTAAGATACCACCATTGACACGTTTGATATCAGCTTGAGTTGTCTTGGTATTCCATTGGCCACACTCTAGCAAACGCACGTTCTTTTTCGCCGCAACGATTTGCGCTGCTTCTTCAGAAATACTGGGTGCTATGATCACTTCAACAAACTGACGAGACACGATAGCTTCTGCTGTATCAGCATCTAACTGGCGGTTAAATGCAATGATGCCACCAAATGCTGAGGTCGGATCGGTCTTAAAAGCGCGATCATATGCTGCAAGGATGTTTTCATCAACAGCAACACCACAAGGGTTCGCATGCTTTACAATCACACAAGCAGGTGCATCGAACTCTTTAACACATTCAAGTGCCGCATCAGTATCTGCGATATTGTTGAATGACAAGGCTTTACCTTGTAGCTGCTTTGCCGTTGCAACAGACGCTTCTTGCAGGTCGTTTTCAACGTAGAACGCAGCGTCTTGATGTGAATTTTCACCGTAGCGCATATCTTGTTTTTTGGTGAATTGCATATTGATAGTACGTGGGAACTTCGTCTCAACTGCAGCTTCTTCAGTGTAATCAGGTACCATGTTACCAAAGTAGTTTGCAATCATACCATCGTACTGAGCGGTGTGCTCGTAGGCCGCAATTGCTAAATCAAAACGTGTTTTATAGGTTGTAGAACCGTTGTTTTCTTTTAGTTCATCAATTACACGTTGATAGTCACCGGCATTAACGACAATGGTAACATCTTTATGGTTTTTAGCCGCAGCACGAACCATGGTTGGGCCACCGATATCAATATTCTCAATGGCATCTTCAAGGCTACAGTCAGCTTTTGCAACGGTTTGTGCAAAGGGGTATAAGTTAACCACAACCATATCGATAGCAGAAATATCATTCTCAGCCATCACTGCTTCGTCTTGTCCACGGCGTGCTAGGATGCCGCCATGTACTTTAGGGTGTAACGTTTTTACACGACCATCCATGATCTCTGGGTGACCTGTATAGTCAGATACTTCTGTGGCTGCAATGCCGTTATCAGTTAATAGTTTGAAAGTACCGCCAGTAGAGAGGATCTCTACGCCTTGAGCACACAGTGCGCTTGCTAATTCAACGATACCGGTTTTATCTGACACGCTTAATAACGCGCGACGAATTGGACGATGTATATCCATGATGGTTTAGGTTTCCTCAATGATAAGTTAAGGGCTAGCTTAGAAGGGCGCTATTTTAGCCTAATTTACGTAAGAAAACGATCATAAACCTTGGCTGATGATTGAGATTTTGTGAATTTATAATTTGGGCAAGGTGTTAGCTTGAAAGCTGTGGTGAGAAGCGAGGTACGAAGATGTTAAAAAAGCACCCTAAGGTGCTTTTTATTAGTGGTCAAAACCAAGCAAGGCTTAGTTCATGCCGTATTTTTTCAGCTTCTTGCGTAAAGTACCACGGTTGATACCTAACAAGATTGCCGCGCGAGTTTGGTTACCACGCGTGTACGTCATCACTTCTTCTAGTAATGGCGCTTCTAGCTCTGAAAGAACAAGATCGTAAACGTCTTGCACATCTTGACCGTTAAGCTGCTTTAAATAGTGATGAACAGCTTTTTTTACTGCATCGCGTAAAGGTTGCGGTTTCTCTTGTGACTGAACATGAGCGTTAGTGATAAATGGAGAAGTCACATTTTGTTCGAACATCGTTATGTCTCTTTCTTTCTTAGTTAGCTGCTAGTGTTTCAAAGTATTGTTCCAATGCCTCAATTTGCTCATTTGGCGTCTCAAGGGCATTAAATACTCGCCTAAACTGACCTGCTTGGTCGTGAGCTTGCAAATACCATGATACATGCTTGCGTGCGATGCGCGCTCCCATTGGCTCACCGTAAAACTGATGAAGATTTACTAAATGCTCCATCAAAATACTACGTACCTCAGAAATCTCTGGGGTTGGTAGCTGTTCTCCAGTGCGCAAAAAGTGGTCTATCTCCCTAAATATCCAAGGGCGACCTTGGGCGGCTCGACCAATCATGATGGCATCTGCGCCCGTATAATCCAGTACCTGCTTTGCTTTTTGCGGAGAAGTAATATCTCCATTAGCGACCACAGGTATACTTACTGCACGTTTAATATCCCTTATCGTGGCGTACTCTGCTTCACCCTTGTACATACACGCCTTAGTTCGGCCATGTACGGCAAGCGATGCAATGCCATTACGTTCAGCAATTTTAGCAATTTCTACGCCGTTACGGTTTTGTGTATCCCAACCTGTACGGATTTTTAGCGTTACAGGTACCTCTACAGCTTCCACTACTGCTTGAACTATCTGCTCTACTAAATCGGGATACTGCAACAGTGCAGAACCTGCCAGTTTCTTATTCACTTTCTTTGCAGGGCAGCCCATATTGATATCTATGATCTGCGCCCCATTTGCTACATTGAACTGTGCAGCCTGTGCCATCAATTCTGGATCAGCACCCGCTATTTGCACCGAGCGAATACCAGACTCGCCATTATGATCCATGCGGTTCATAGACTTATCTGTTTTCCATACCTTTGGATTTGACGACATCATTTCTGATACAGCTAAACCTGCTCCTAATCGACGGCATAACTGTCGAAAAGGTCTATCAGTGATCCCAGCCATAGGGGCCACAATAATGTTGTTATCTAGTTGGTATGGACCAATACGCACGTTGTTCAATCTGCCTCTTTTCAAGGGGCGCTAAGTTTACGGTTTTTTTTGCAAAAATCAAAGGCTATAAATTGAACATTATTGCTTTTTTTTTGAACTTATTGGGTTGACTTTTTATAACAGTTTGAGTCACTGATTTATTTGGCTGAAATTTAATCAGTTCAAATGAAGGCATGTTGATAATATGAGCTATCTTTGCTGTGAAAAAACAGTAAAGCCTGTTAAATACAGGCTTTAGCTGTTACAAGTTACTAACCCATAAATGTTTTTTTGGGTTAATTACGTTTACTGCCACTGACACGAGTCCATTCACCTTCCTGAGCTATTGCCTCAAGATCGATATATTTTTCATATACATTTGCGACAGACTGTGCCTGTTCTTCTAAAATACCAGACATGGCAATTTTTCCATGTGGCTTTAAGAAGGCAAGAATAATTTCGTGTAACTCCCGCAAAGGTTGAGCAAGGATGTTGGCAACGACGATGTCGGCGCTAAATTCCGGCTGATTTTCAGGTAAGTACACTTCAAGCTGATCAGCAACCCCATTTCGTTTGGCATTATCAAGGCTAGCGGCTAATGCTTGCGGATCGATATCAATACCAATCACACGTTGTGCACCCAGTTTGATAGCGGCTATACCCAAAATGCCTGAGCCGCAACCAAAGTCAACGACAGTCTTACCTGTGAGGTCCTGACTCTCAAGCCATTTTAAACACAGTGCGGTTGTAGCATGAGTACCTGTGCCAAATGCCAAACCTGGGTCCAGTAGCACGTTTACGGCATCAGGCTCGGGAATATCACGCCAGCTAGGGCAAATCCATAAGCGTTCACCAAACTTGATGGGGTGGAAGTTATCCATCCACTCACGTTCCCAATCTTTGTCTTCGAGCTGCTCAATCTTGTATGTAACTGGTTGTGAACTGTTTTCTTTAAGGTAGTTGACAACTTCATCCATATCATGGGCCGCATCAAATAAGCCGATAACAATGGTGTCTGGCCAAAGAATGACTTCACCGGGCTTAGGCTCATAAACAGGGTTATTGCTACCATCCATGAAGGTGACAGACGGACAGCCAACATCAAGCAATAGGTCGCTTAATTGATCGGCGGTTTCTTTATTAGCGTGAATGCGGATTTGGATCCAAGCCATGAGCTTTCCTAAATTATGCTAGTTATTAAAAAGGCCGCTGTTGCGGCCTTTCATTGATTCTGGTGGCGTAAAAACAGCTTAACCTTTTACATCCAAGAAGCTTTTCAGTAGATCTGAACGTGAAGGGTGGCGCAGCTTACGCAGTGCTTTGGCTTCGATTTGACGAATACGCTCACGTGTTACATCAAACTGTTTACCAACCTCTTCTAGGGTATGATCAGTATTCATATCGATACCAAAACGCATACGTAAAACTTTAGCTTCACGTGCCGTAAGACCAGCTAACACTTCATTGGTTGCTCCACGAAGACTCTCCATTGTTGCTGAGTCAATAGGTGACTCAATGGTTGTATCTTCGATAAAATCACCTAAGTGCGAATCTTCGTCGTCACCAATTGGTGTCTCCATAGAAATTGGCTCTTTGGCAATTTTCAGTACTTTACGGATCTTATCTTCTGGCATCATCATGCGCTCAGCCAGCTCTTCTGGGTTAGGCTCACGGCCCATTTCCTGAAGCATTTGACGTGAGATACGATTCAGCTTATTGATTGTCTCAATCATGTGCACAGGAATACGGATAGTACGCGCCTGATCGGCAATTGAGCGAGTAATTGCCTGACGGATCCACCAAGTTGCATAAGTTGAGAATTTATAACCGCGACGGTATTCAAACTTATCTACCGCTTTCATCAAACCAATGTTACCTTCTTGAATAAGATCCAAGAATTGCAAACCTCGGTTGGTATATTTCTTAGCGATTGAAATTACAAGACGTAGGTTGGCTTCAACCATTTCTTTTTTAGCACGACGGGCTTTCGCTTCACCGATACTCATACGACGGTTGATGTCTTTGATACGCTCGACAGTTAGGCCAGTGCTTTCTTCAATCACTTTTAATTTGTTGATACAGCGTTCAATCTCAGGCTTAACTTCAGCCAATTTTTTCGAATACTTTTCACCAGCAGCGATTTCAGCATCTACCCACGCCATATCCGTTTCGTTGTTGGCAAAATGCTTAACAAAAGTTTTCTTTGGTACTTTTGCAATTTGCACCGCTTGCTTCATGACGATACGTTCTTGAACGCGAACTCTGTCCATCATTTCACGCATGTTGTTAACCATGCGGTCAAATTGTTTCGGTACTAGTTTGAAAGTACGAAACAACTCACCAATTTCAAAGATGGCAGCTTGTGAATCTGGGTGTGAACGGCCTTTGCTTTCAAACACTTCTCGGGCTTTGTTGTAAAGAGTGCGAAGTTGCTCGAAATGAACACGTGCTTCTTCAGGGTCTGGGCCCGTATCCGCATCTTCATCATCGTCGCTGTCTTCGTCATCCTCATCATCTTCGTCTGCTAAGTCTTCATCGCTTAGTTCAGAACCGATATGTGTTGCTGAGATCTGTGTTTCTTCAGCGTTAGGGTCGAAAAAGCCAGATACGATGTCGCTTAAGCGCATCTCTTCGGCTTCGAACTTATCCCACTGCTCCAAAAGGTAGGTAATAGCTTCAGGATACTCTGCCACAGAGATTTGAACCTGATTGATACCTTCTTCAATTCGCTTGGCGATTTGAATTTCACCCTCACGGGTCAATAGCTCAACAGTACCCATTTCACGCATGTACATACGTACAGGATCAGTAGTACGACCGATTTCTTTTTCAACTGTGGCTAATGCAGCCGCGGCTGCTTCAGCAGCGTCTTCATCGGTGGTAGTTTC
Organism: Pseudoalteromonas sp. MMG022; assembly: GCF_021654245.1. Lineage (NCBI taxonomy): Bacteria > Pseudomonadati > Pseudomonadota > Gammaproteobacteria > Alteromonadales > Pseudoalteromonadaceae > Pseudoalteromonas > Pseudoalteromonas sp. MMG022. The sequence goes on from NZ_JAKFZQ010000006.1 coordinate 84,908, forward strand.
TTGCATCATCAATTCATCAGCATCTGGCGCATTTTCTGCTACCTGAATACCCATGTCATTGATCATACTAATAATATCTTCGACCTGATCTGAGTCTATTATGTCTTGTGGAAGGTGATCGTTAACTTCTGCAAAAGTTAAGTACCCTTGCTCTTTACCTTTCTGAATCAGAAGTTTGAGTTGTGACTGAGGAGATTGATCCATAGAGATTTATGCTTCCACTCTGATAAGTTGATACAACAGGCGCCAGCGAAAAAACACCGAACAATTTGCATGACGCAGTGAATAGAACATTATAACAGCAAAATTTAATTTTGACTAGTTCTTCTGCTGCTTAACGCTTGTGTTAACAGCGCGCATTCAAGCCGCTCTTCGCTGTTTAGGCCTTCTGTTTTGTCTTTTATTAATAAGGTCTCTAACCTAAAATTTAAACACTGATCTTCAATAAATTGAAAAGTATTTTTGAATTCTTCGCTTAGAGCTTGTTCATTTATATCATGTCGCCACACAGCGAGCTTTTTTAGCGCATCGTACTGAGGCTTATCTCTGAAGTATTCAAGTAGTTGTGCCGTAGTGTAATGTGAGTTTTGCAAGCAAACCAATTGTAACTCTAGGAGCAGTTGGATGCCTGGTATATTCATTTGTGCTAATTCGGGTAAATACTCAACACTTGTCGCCAACTGTGGATGTTGTATTAATAGCCCAATTGCTCGGCGCATAGGAGTAACTTTAAACTTACGTTCAATGCTGTGTTGCTGCTTTGGTGTTGCAAGCTTAGCGGACAGCTGCTCTCTTGTGCGCCCTATTAATCGAGCAAGTTTTTCCAGCAGACTCTCCTGGTAGTAGTCGCTGGGTATTTTGCCTATCATGGGCAGCGCTTCGCTCATCAGCTTGGCTTTACCTGCATCATTGGTCAGATCGCAGCTTTGGGCCAGTTTATCAAATAGTACTTTGGAGAAGTCATCAGCTTGAGCAAGCCTTGTTTCAAAAGTGTCTTTGCCTTCTTGTTGAACTAGCGAATCGGGATCTTCACCATCAGGGAGAAATACAAATCGCAGCGATTTGCCATCTTTTAAGTGGGATAGAGCGTTTTCTAACGCTCGCCATGCTGCATCTTTTCCAGCTCTATCACCATCGTAGCAGCAAATAACCGTATCGGTTGTTCTAAACAGGGTATGCATATGTTCGGCGGTTGTGGCTGTACCAAGCGCCGCGACGGCATAATTGATACCTTGTTCTGCCAACGCGACAACATCCATGTAGCCTTCAACAATTAAAACGTTATCTAATTTATCATTAGCTTGTTTTGCTTCATACAGGCCATACAACTCAAAACCCTTGTGGAAGATTCTGGTTTCAGGAGAGTTTAAATATTTTGGCCCTTGGTCGTTGTCCATAACTCGGCCGCCAAACGCAATAACCCGTCCGCGTTTGTCACGAATAGGGAACATAAGACGATCGCGGAAAAAATCAAATTGTCGACCGGGGGTTTTTTCAGAAGCAAGCTTTAGTTCTAGCAATTGTTGACGCTGTTCAGCTGTGCGTCCTACTTGTTTACATAGAGATTCCCACTCACTTGGGGCATACCCTATCATGTAGTGTTTTACTGTCTCACCGGATAAACCTCGGCTTTTCACGTAGTCGATAACCGCACTGGAGTTTTTATGGTGTTTCAGTTGATGTTGATAGAAGCGAGCTGTTTGCAACATTAGGTCGTAATCTGAGCGCTTTTGTTCAACGGTACGTTCGGGTTTGCCGGATCCTTGTTCACGAGGGACGTCTAGGTTTAGTAAACTGGCGAGTTCTTCGATGGCATCCACAAACTCGAGTTTGTCATATTCCATCATAAAGGAGATAGCGTTGCCGTTGGCACCACATCCGAAGCAGTGATAAAACTGTTTATCACGAGAGACCGTAAAAGAAGGAGACTTTTCGTTATGAAATGGACAACATGCCTGATAGTCTTTTCCCGCTTTTTTTAAGCCAACACGGGCATCGATCAAATCGACGATATCGGTACGATCGAGCAGGTCATCAATAAACTCTCTTGGGATCTTTCCAGCCATATTTTTCTAACGATGTTCCCTTATACCTAGACGAAGAAACCGAGCGCTAGGGCTCGGTTCACTTTAATCATACAATCTGTATGCGGGATTATGCGCTTAATCGTTGTTTTATCAAGCCAGAGATTTTGCCCATATCGGCACGACCTTCAGCTTTGGACTTGATTATGCCCATAACTTTACCCATGTCTTGCATACCTGCAGCGCCAGTGTCGGCAATTGCAGCATCAATCAATGCGATGATTTCTTCTTCAGTCAAAGGCTGAGGTAAGAAAGTCTCAAGTACATTGATCTCATTTGCTTCAATTTCAGCTAAATCATCACGACCAGCATCTTTATACTGGGTGAAAGAATCACGGCGCTGTTTAACTAACTTCACTAGTACAGAAGTGATTCCTGCGTCATCTAATGTTGTTTGATTGTCAATTTCGCGCTGCTTTATTTCAGCAAGAACCATGCGAATTGCACCAAGACTGATTTTGTCTTTAGCACGCATGGCATCTTTTTGTGCGTCTTTTAGCTTAGTTAAAAGGCTCATTTATACAAGACCGAGACCGATTAGTATAATTTAACGCGACGTGCGTTTTCGCGAGAAAGCTTTTTCATGTGACGCTTAACCGCAGCAGCTTTTTTACGCTTGCGCTCAGCTGTTGGCTTTTCATAGTGCTCGCGACGACGAACTTCAGAAAGGATACCTGCTTTTTCACATGAACGCTTGAAACGACGAAGTGCAACGTCAAACGGTTCGTTTTCTCTTACTTTAATTACTGGCATTAAAAATTCACCTACCTAATTAATGAGCAATGCTCACGCTGATCAAATATTGATCAAGTGGTTCAAAAATGGTGCGGTATTGTAATCCGAAGCAATACCACATGTAAAGCGTAAATTAGAGCTAAATACTAACTTACTTTTTCATTTCGTTGGTAAAGCCGGCACAACACTTGTCCTGCCTGCTTTTCTTTGAGAATTTGCCAGCCTTGTGGGGCGGTAAAATCGAGTTCTTTTTCTACTTCTACATAGATAAGGGCGTTGTTTGTGAGCCAGTTATTTTGCTCTAAGAGCACACAGCATGGCTGCGCTAGATCTTGTCTAAAAGGAGGATCGACAAATACCAGATCAAAAGGCGCTTGTTCATTTTTACGACTCAGTACATCAATCGTATTGTCATTTATAACTTTTGCGTTGCTCAACTTGAGTGTGGCTATGTTGCTGTTTAACTGTTGTGCGGCTTGCCTATCAAGCTCTATAAAACACGTTTGCTTGGCAAAACGAGATAAGCATTCGAAGCCTAAGCCGCCCGAACCTGCAAAACAGTCTAAAACAGTAGCATCTCTTGTATCTTGCATTAACCAATTGAACAGCGTTTCTTTGACTCTATCCGTCGTCGGACGTAGCCCTGTAACATCTTTTACGGGTAACTTTCGACCTCGAAATTGACCACTTATAATGCGGATCACACCGTCGCTCTGGCTATTTTTAGAAGCTGGTTTTTTTCTCATAGATACTACTTATCACGAAATCTTAATATGTTTGCTCGTATAAATCACTGCAGCTACATTTTTCATCTTTACGGAACATGATACACTGCGCGCTAATTTTTGAATTTATTTTGACGTTAATGCTGAGTGTGAATATGAACTTAGCTTTAATGTTACTCATTTGTGGTTCAGATGTCTTACATACGACAATTTAGAGAACCATCACTAGTCTATCAGATTTATTAATACGGTATTTAGCGAGCATGGGAAAAAAGAACAAATTTCTGTCTTGGTTTGGATTTGGTAAAAAAGAAGCAGAACAGTCACAGCAACAAGCCGAAGAGCAGGAGCAGCTTGCTAAACAACAAGCAGAAGAAGCTGAGCGTCAACGCCTCGCAGCAGAAGCCGAAGCCAAAGCACAGGCGGAAAAGGCGGCAGCAGAAGAAGCAGAGCGTCAGCGGCTCGCAGCAGAAGCCGAAGCCAAAGCACAGGCGGAAAAGGCGGCAGCAGAAGAAGCAGAGCGTCAGCGCCTAGCAGCAGAAGCCGAAGCCAAAGCACAGGCGGAAAAGGCGGCAGCAGAAGAAGCTGAGCGTCAGCGCCTAGCAGCAGAAGCCCAAGCCAAAGCGCAGGCGGAAAAGGCGGCAGCAGAAGAAGCTGAGCGTCAACGCCTCGCAGCAGAAGCCCAAGTCAAAGCACAGGCGGAAAAAGCCGCAGCAGAAGAAGCTGAGCGTCAGCGGCTCGCAGCAGAAGCCGAAGCCAAAGCGCAGGCTGAAAAGGCGGCTGCAGAAGAAGCAGAGCGTCAGCGGCTCGCAGCAGAAGCCGAAGCCAAAGAACAGGCGGAAAAAGCGGCAGCAGAAGAAGCTGAGCGTCAACGACTCGCAGATGAAGCCGAAGCCAAAGAACAGGCGGAAAAAGCGGCAGCAGAAGAAGCTGAGCGTCAACGACTCGCAGATGAAGCCCAAGCCAAAGCACAGGCGGAAAAAGCCGCAGCAGAAGAAGCTGAGCGTCAACGGCTCGCAGCAGAAGCCCAAGCCAAAGCGCAGGCTGAAAAGGCGGCAGCAGAAGAAGCAGAGCGTCAACGCCTCGCAGCAGAAGCCCAAGCCAAAGCACAGGCGGAAAAAGCGGCAGCAGAAGAAGCTGAGCGTCAACGACTCGCAGATGAAGCCGAAGCCAAAGCACAGGCAGAAAAGGCGGCAGCAGAAGAAGCAGAGCGTCAACGCCTCGCAGCAGAAGCCCAAGCCAAAGCACAGGCTGAAAAAGCAGCAGCAGCAGAAGAAGCTGAGCGTCAGCGCCTAGCAGCAGAAGCCGAAGCCAAAGCACAGGCTGAAAAAGCGGCAGCAGAAGAAGCTGAGCGTCAACGACTCGCAGATGAAGCCGAAGCCAAAGCACAGGCGGAAAAGGCTGCTTTGGATGATAAGCCAAAGAAAGAAGGCTTTTTCTCTAGACTAAAAAAAGGATTACTGAAAACCAAAGTAAACCTAGGCTCTGGTATTGCGTCAATCTTCAAAGGCAAGAAGATTGACGATGAGTTATTCGAAGAACTAGAAACACAGTTATTAACGGCTGACTTGGGTGTTGATACCACCATGAAGCTCATCGACAACCTAACCGATGCAGCCGATCGCAAACAGCTAAAAGATGGTGATGCACTATACGAATTAATGAAGCAAGAAATGGCCGAACTGCTCAAAGAAGCTGAGCAGCCGCTGGAGATCCCAAAGGATAAAAAACCATTTGTGATTTTAATGGTGGGCGTTAATGGTGTAGGTAAAACCACTACCATTGGTAAAATGGCCAAGCAATTTCAGCAACAGGGTAAATCTGTTATGTTGGCAGCAGGTGATACTTTTCGTGCGGCAGCTGTAGAACAATTACAAGTATGGGGAGAGCGTAATGATATCCCTGTCGTTGCACAGCACACAGGCGCTGACAGTGCCTCTGTGGTGTTTGACGCGTTTCAAGCTGCACAGGCTCGCAACATCGATGTATTGATAGCAGATACCGCTGGTCGTCTACAAAACAAAGACAACTTAATGCAAGAGCTGGAAAAAATCGCTCGTGTTATGAAAAAGCTTGACCCTGATGCGCCACATGAGGTCATGCTGACAATTGATGCTGGTACAGGTCAAAATGCTATCAGCCAAGTTAACCTATTCAACCAAGCAGTAGGTTTGACAGGTATTACTTTGACTAAGTTAGATGGCACCGCAAAGGGTGGGGTTATCTTCGCTGTTGCCGACAAGTTCCAAGTGCCTATTCGCTATATTGGTGTGGGCGAAGGGATAGATGATTTGCGCACATTTAAAAGCGATGACTTTATCGAAGCATTATTTAGCAACGATTAAGCGTAAAGTAAGATATGGGGAGACAGAGTGCTCCCTTTCTTTGGTCTAAAACACAATTATAAGCAGGCCTAACATGATCAAATTTGACCAAGTCAGTAAAACGTACCCAGGTGGTCATCGAGCTTTGGAAAAAGTCAGCTTTGAGCTGGGCAATGGTGAGCTCGCTTTTTTGACAGGCCACAGTGGTGCGGGTAAAAGTACCTTATTAAAGTTGATCAGCGTTATGGAACGACCCTCTGCTGGACGTGTGTCTATTAATGGGGTTGACTTAAATGGGGTTAGTAATCGTCAAATCCCTTTTGTACGCAGAGATATTGGTATCATTTTTCAAAATCACCGCTTACTTGAACGTTACAATGTATTTGACAATGTAGCGCTGCCACTGGTGATTGAAGGAATGCACCACAAGCACATTGCGAAGCGAGTTCATGCGGCGCTAGATAAAGTCGGGCTGCTTGATAAAGTTCGATGTCAACCAAGTACGTTATCAGGCGGGGAGCAACAACGTGTTGGTATTGCCCGTGCTATCGTTAATTCCCCTCCATTACTTTTGGCTGATGAACCAACTGGTAACTTAGACCCTGAACTGTCGATGGAAATACTGCGTTTGTTCGAAGATTTTAATCGTCACGGCACAGCAGTACTCATCGCGACCCATGACTTGGGACTCATTGCACGAATGAAATACCGTAGTTTGACTTTGAATCATGGCCGTTTAAGCCAAGATCCATTGATGGAGGAATAGCGATGAGTTTACTTTTCAAAGGCAGAGAAGCACAAACTAGCAGCCAAAGTAAATCTTGGATTATGAGGTGCTACTTTTTTGTATTGACTGTGTTTCGCCAAGGTATCAATTCGTTAGGAGAAATGTGGCGTACACCGATGGCGTCATTGATGACTATTTTGGTGCTGGGGCTAAGTCTTACCCTACCTGCTACTTTGTACATTGTTGTTAAAAACGTACAACAGGTAAGCAGTGGCTTTAGTGATGCCGCCGAAATCTCCTTATTTGTAAAAGATTCAATGACTGAACAACAAACTCAGACTTTGGTTAAACGTTTAGCGCTTTATCCGGAAGTGGATGACGTTAAACTGATTTCCAAATCGAAGGCACTGGAAGAGTTCAAGCGTGTGTCGGGGTTCGGTCAGGCGTTAGACTATCTCGAAGAAAACCCGCTGCCTAATGTGGTGCTTGTTACTCCAACCAGCCGTTATCGCAAACCACTAGCCGCGCAGCAATTGCTAGACAAATTAGAAGGTGAAAGAGAAGTTGAGTTTGGCAAACTGGATATAGAGTGGCTAGAGCGTCTCAACGCTTTGTTAAGTTTACTCAAAGAAAGTGTTGTGACGATCGCATTGTTGCTGCTCAGTGCGGTGATCTTAATTATTGGTAATACCATACGTTTATCTATTATGGATAAGAAGGAAGAGATCCAAGTGCTTAAACTTGTCGGTGCGACTAACACCTTTATTCATACCCCATTTATCTGGACTGGGATATGGTATGGCATTGTCGGTGGCTTGGTCGCATTTATGAGTGTTGCTATGATGTTGTGGTGGCTGGAATCCGCAGTTTCTATGGTTGCAGGTGTATACCAAAGTTCGTTTGTTCTACAAGGTCTCAATGGCAATGAACTACTGACGTTATTGCTGTTGGCGGTTATGTTGGGCTTTGGCGGATCATTCCTATCAGTGCATCGTTACATTAAAGACATTGAACCTGATAAGGTATAGACTGCAAAAATTAGCACTTGAGTGCCAATACGATGTTATTCAAGTGCTTGTGTCTAGTCATAATTAATTCATAAAAACTAGTTATGCTGCCGTTGAGCAGGTAAGCCTACCTTCCTAAACCTATTTTTTATCCTATTTAAATCAATTATTTAGTTTCTTTAGGAAAAGAATGAAGAAAATACTTGCATTTTCTTTATAAAAAGTATTATATACGCATTAGCACTCTTGATTAAAGAGTGCTAAAATGGACTGAAATATTTATCACTGAGGTGAAAAATGAGTAAAGATATATATGCATTAGCACTAACAGCTGGACAACAAAGCGCAAGCTTAGATGGTTACTTACAAACTGTGAGTGCTATTCCTATGCTTGATGCTGAGCAAGAAAAAGTGTTGGCCACTCGCCTTCAACAAGAAGGTGATTTGGAAGCTGCTAAAAAGCTTATCGTTTCTCACCTTCGCTTTGTTGCCCACATTGCAAAAAGCTACGCGGGTTATGGCCTGCCTCAAGCAGACCTTATCCAAGAGGGTAATATTGGTCTGATGAAGGCTGTTAAACGTTTTAACCCTGAGGTAGGTGTAAGACTTGTTTCATTTGCAGTGCATTGGATCAAAGCAGAAATTCATGAGTATGTGCTAAAAAACTGGCGCATAGTGAAAGTTGCTACAACTAAAGCACAGCGTAAATTGTTCTTTAACCTTCGTAAAAACAAAAAGCGTCTTGGCTGGTTTAACCAAGAAGAAGTGACTACAGTTGCTAACGAGTTGGGGGTCAGTGAAAAAGAAGTCCGTGAAATGGAATCTCGTATGAGTGGACAAGACATGGGTTTTGACTTGACTCAAGATGACAATGACGACTCTCCAGCAAGCAGCTACTCACCAGTCCAGTACCTAACAGACTCAAACAGCGATTTAGCTGAAGTCATTGAGCAGGAACAGTGGCAAGAGCAATCGGAAAACCGTTTGTTTTCTGCACTTAAAACTCTGGATGAGCGTTCTCAGGATATCGTAAGCGCCCGTTGGTTAGCGGATGAAAAAGCAACATTGCAAGACTTAGCTGAGAAATACAACGTATCTGCTGAGCGTGTACGTCAGCTAGAGAAGTCAGCAATGAAAAAGCTGCAACTTGCAATGAGTTGATTAATTTATTGAATTTAAAAAAGCCGCTACTCGTTAGCGGCTTTTTCATTTTTGTGGATAAAGTAATCCGATATTTGAGCTTACAAGTGTTCGCTATTTTGATTATAATGCGCCTTCGAAAATGAGGAGACACAATTTTGTTGGCAGTATTACGTATCGTAGCGATGGCGTTGTTTATTATTTTTAGCTGTATCCTAGGGCTATTATTATGCATCGTTCGTCCATTTCATCCCAATAATGTACACACCATCGCGAGCTGGTTTGGTAAAATGTCTAAGGTGATAGGCGTTAAATTGACCGTATCGAGGCATCCAGATAGTGTAGATATAGGGCCTGCGGTGTATGTAGCTAACCATCAAAATAACTATGACCTGTTTACTTTACCAGCAGTCGTGCCAGAAAAAACAGTGAGTATGGGTAAGAAAAGCTTAAAGTGGATCCCATTTTTTGGTCAGCTTTATTGGCTATCTGGTAATATTCTCATCAATCGTAGCAATCGCTCTAAAGCGGTAGGTACTTTGGGCAAATCAGCTGCAAAGATTAAAAGCAAAGGCTTGTCACTTTGGATGTTTCCTGAAGGAACGCGAAGTTATGGGCGTGGCTTATTGCCATTTAAAACAGGGGCCTTTCACACTGCATTGAATGCACAGGTTCCGGTTGTTCCGGTGTGTATGAACAGCACGCATAATAGTATTAAACTAAACCGTTGGGACAATGGTACAATCTATATTGATATTTTAGCGCCGGTTTATTTAGATGAACAAATCAGCGCTCGTGAACATGCTCAGGCAATACATGCATTGATGGCACAGCGTATTGCCTTGCTTGATGAAAAAGTGAGAGAGAAGAATGGAAAACTGGCGCGAAATAAGTGAAGACATTGTTGATTCGCTTTTAGAAGATGGCTCCGCGACTGATAAGCTGTACGAAGTAGAGCATCATTTTGTGTGTGAAGACTTCAAAAAATTGGAAAATGCTGCATTGGCTGCATTTAAGCTAGGCTATGATGTGGAAGACCCAGCTGAACTTGAGTTAGAAGATGGCAGCAAAATCTGGGGATTTGATATTGTTGTCGAAGTGGAATTAGACGCTGACGTCATTATGGAAGATGTAGATAAGTTGGTCGCACTCGCTCAGGAACACAATGTTGAATATGATGGCTGGGGAACTTATTTTCAAGAATAAGTGACTTTATAAGCCATTCTAGTCTATCAAGGTGCCAAATACCGTTGGCACCTTCAAAACCTCTGTTTTAGTGCCATTCTTTAGTCAACTTCTAATAGTTAATCATTATTTAATGAATGAAATATAGACTATTTATACCGAAAAGTGCTATTAATCGTACTTGTTGTATTTATCTTGATTGAATCCAGTTATGCGAGTCACACTCCCTATTTCGGAACTCAAACCAGGCATGTTTGTGGATAGTGTTCACAAGCAGCGTTCAGATGCGGGTGTGAAAATTAAATCCAGAGGTTTAGTTCGTGATCAGGGGATCATTAGTCGTTTGCTCGATGAAGGTGTTTTAGAGCTGAATATCGATTTCTCACTGAGCGAAATAGCCGTTCCAGAAAAATACCAGATCAATGAAGAAACCGTCGAACGTAATACACCTGAATCTAAGTTTATAGAGGCTAAGCAAAGAAGGAGACGCAGAGGCCAACAACAAGAAGAGGCAAAAGCGCGCTCAAACAAAAAGCCAGATCAGGACAGTGAGACAAACTCTCTCGAAAAAGAATTTTTGATAGCCAGCCAAGCTTTTGACATGCATAACCGGAAAATTCAGGTTCTTTACGGTGACATCACATCAGGTATGAAAGTCGATGTTGGTTTAATCAATCAAGTCAGTAAAGAGATTGTTGAGTCCGTCCTGAGAAACAGTAATGCAATGGCTATCTTAACGCGCTTGCAAGATAGGGAGGGGTATAATTGGCGTCACATGGTTAACTGCGCGATTTTGATCAGTGTGTTTGCGAAATATTTGGGTGTTAAGCAGGCGACTATTGAGCAACTTGCCATGGGAGCGATGCTGCATGATGTTGGACACGCTCGCCTACCTCAGGGTTTAGTCAATAAACGAGACAAGCTGAGCGAAATGGAGTTCAAAGCGGTTAAAAAGCATGTGGTACATTCATTGGGTTTGGTCAAAGGCGAGGCTGGGATCACACCGCTTATTATGGATATGATAGTGAATCATCATGAACGAGTTGATGGTTCAGGGTATCCGCGTGGTTTGCAAGGCAATAAAATAAGTAAAGCAGCACGCATGATGGCCATTGTTGATGTGTACGATGCAATGACGTCAGAAAGGCCTTATCAACAAGGCGAAGAGCCCGTACATGCGCTCAGGCACTTACTATCAAATAAAGAGCAATTTGACCCTGAGTTAGTACAACGTTTTATCAAGTGCTTAGGTGTTCACCCTGTGGGGTCAATCGTAAAGCTGACCAATGAACGATTAGCGCTTGTTTTAGAGGGGAATCAACACGCTCCTACATCACCAAAAGTGCGGGTGTTTTACAATACCAAGCATATGCATCATATTACTGCTAAAGAGCTTGACTTGAGTGCGGAAGATCATGATATTAAAGTCATTGCCAGCATTAGCCCGCTTGACTATCAAATCAACTTATCTCGTTTGTTAAAAGATCACCTCCTAGTTTAGCCTCATTGTAGCGTAATCGTTTAGACAAGCCAGTAAGTAGTGTTGCGCCAATTAAGCAGCATGTGGTCAATACCAACCATACCAGCGTTCCCTTATGGCTATGTAGAGCCAAGCAACAAAACACCAATGAGCACAATGAGAAAAGAATACAGCCAAGCCAGTAGAGGCTAATAGGGTTGTCGCATTGTCCTGAGTGATGGCATGCGCAGAATGTTGCTTTGTTCCAAAAGTAAACGCTTAGTCCCGAAAAGAACAGCGCAAACAATATCATTAGCAGCATCTTCTTTATTCCTTAATTGGCAGCTGTGAATCAAGTGTAAGTAATTTTATAACTCACGTCAATGCAAATGGTAATCAATATCATTTGGTTGTGTAGGAACAAAAGAAGCGATTAAAAAACAAGCATCGATGTAAATTTGTTCGTTTGAATAGAGTATTGTCTCGAAAATGCAGCTTTTTTTCTGAGATTTAGGTAGTGTGTCAGCGTTTTAAAAATGTGAATGTACACGTGGGATTTATAAATGTCTTTATTTAAAAAAACGATATTAGCATCAAGTTTGATGTGTGTTTCTTCAGGCGCTTTTGCGGCAGCATTTCAATTGGCTGAGCAGAGTGTATCGGGCTTGGGTCGCGCGTATGCGGGAGAAGCCTCAGTTGCTGATGATGCTTCTGTTGTAGCTCGTAACCCAGCATTAATGAGCCAGTTTGATAGTGCTCAGCTGTCGGTTGCTGCGATGTTTGTGGAGCCAGATGTTAGTCTAACAGGCACCTCTACGAATAATGGTATGGACGCAGCGCTGCTAGATGAAAGCAGTATTGCGCCAAGTGCTATAGTGCCTGCTGCATATTATCTACAGCCGATCTCAAACGACTGGTTTGTAGGTGTGGGCGTCTACTCACAGTTTGGTTTAGCAACTGAGTTTGCGGCGGATTATGCAGCAGGTCAATTGGCGGGTGAAACCGAAATTGTGACGGTAAATACTAACCTAAGTGCGGCATACAAGGTATCACCTGAGCTGACGGTGGCATTTGGTGTTAATCACGTGTATGCCGATGCTAAAGTGATCCGTAACTTTGGTGCATCTATGTTACCTGTGCCTGCGCAAACACAAGCGGTGCATTTAGAAGGGGACGATCAGGGTTATGGCTGGAATATAGGACTGAGCTATCAGCTAGATCAAGATAGTCGTTTTGGTTTTAACTACCGTAGCGAGACTAAGATCGTATTTGATGGTGAGTTTAGCAATCAGCTACCAGCGGGAGCACCTTTTTACGGTACTGCCGGCACTTCGTTACCGGGATCGTTAGAATTAACCTTACCTGCTATAGCTGAGCTTTCGGGCAGCCATCAAGTAAGCGAGCACAGTGCGCTTCATTACAGTGTGTTGTGGACTGGTTGGTCTAGCTTTAAAACGTTAGAAGCGCAAGTTGATGGGCGTGGCGTGGTATTTAGCAAAGATGAGAACTTCTCAAACTCACTGCGTTACTCCGTAGGGGCCGATCACCAATACAATGAATCTTTGAAGCTGCGTGTGGGTATTGCTTATGATGAGTCTCCAGCGGACCCATATCATATGTCAATTTCTATCCCAGATACGGATAGACTTTGGTATTCATTTGGTGCCGAATATCAACTATCAAAAACCAGCTCAGTGGATTTAGGTGTGAGTATTTTACGTGGTAAGACACAAAACTTTGTAGAAACTGATAACTTAGGGCAGGCTTGGGGTTTTGAATCTAAAGGCCATGCAACGGTTGCTGGTTTGCAGTACAACATGAGCTTTTAAGTTAAAAATCCATGTAGGATAGGGTATTGAATACCCTATCCGAAAATTAGAATTTGTAGCCGATATGAATACCAGCTGTGCCTTCTAGTGAGTTAGTATCTTTTCTTGGACACAGTACCAAACAGTCACCATCATCCTCTTGTACTCCCAGACTGGCACCAATTACAAAGCCTGAGTTATCAAAGCCATTGAAGTGATAATTTAGCTTTGTGACAATATAACCATCTTCTGCGTATCCAACCTGTTGACCAAGTGTTACACCAACGCTGAGTTGCTCGTTAACTTTATACTCATAACCTAGCGCATAGCCAATAATGCCAAAAGAAGCACTAGCGAAGTGGTTTTCGCTTATCTGTGTCTGGTACTTGGCTCCAACGTGTCCACCGTATTCAAATAAGCCCACTCCTGCAGACCAACTACTTTGTGCCGCTACATTATGCGAAGCACACAGCAGTAATGCTAAGAGCACCTGACGAGTTTTCATATGATTTCCTTTGAAAATCGGGATGCTAACAGATTAAACCTATTATAGAAACAAAAAACGCGGGCAAGGCCCGCGTTTTCATCTGTGTAAATGCGATTACAGACTTTCGATTTTTGCCCTTTGCTCAAGCAGCTTGGCTTTTGCATCAGAGAACTCTGCTAACTTTTCTTTCTCTTTGGCTAATACAGCCTCAGGTGCGTTGTTAACAAACTTCTCATTAGCAAGCTTTTTCTCTACTTGCTCTAGGCCTTTTTCTGCTTTCTCAAGCTGCTTCGCGATACGTGCTAGTTCAGCATCCACATCAATCAGACCCGCCATTGGGATTAGGATTTCTAAGTTCCCGATAAACGCGGTGGCTGATGCTGGTGCTTCATTGGCATTATCAAGCACAGTAAATGTTTCTAACTTAGCCAGTGAGCTCAAGAACGCTTTGTTGTCTTCCAGACGACGTAAATCTTGCTCACCCGCTTTAGCGAGCAATACATTCAGTGGTTTATTCGGGCTGATATCCATCTCACCACGGATGTTTCTGATGGCTAGAATAAATTGTTTCACCCACTCAAGGTCGGCCATTGCAGTTTCATCTACTAGGCTTGCATCGTACATAGGGAAGCTTTCTAACATGATGGTCTTTGCATCAATACCAGCAAGTGGCGCAACACGACGCCAAATAGTTTCAGTAATGTAAGGCATCAATGGGTGCATCAGGCGCAGTAGGCCTTCTAGTACTGTGATCAGCGTGTGGCGAGTACCACGTTGTTGTACTTCGCTGCCTTTAAATAGAATCGGTTTGGTCAGCTCCAAGTACCAGCCACAGAATTGGTTCCAAGTGAATTCGTAGATGGTATTTGCGGCAAGGTCAAAACGGTAATTATCAAGGTGCTCAGTAAATGTTTTAACGGTATTTTGGAATTGCCCCAAAATCCAGCGATCAGCAAGTGAATAAGCTTTTTCACTGTCATTGAATCCACAGTCTTGTTCTTCTGTGCTCATCAACACGTAGCGACTTGCATTCCAAAGTTTGTTACAGAAGTTGCGGTAACCTTCTAAACGGTTCATATCCCAGTTGATGTCACGACCCGTTGACGCCATGGCTGCCAGCGTGAATCGCAACGCATCAGTACCGTGAGGCTCAATACCTTCGACAAACGTTTTACGTGTATTCTTTTCGATTTTTTTAGCCAGCTGTGGCTGCATCATGTTGCCGGTACGCTTTTCAACAAGGCTCTCAAGGTCGATACCATCGATCATATCAAGCGGGTCTAACACGTTACCTTTAGACTTTGACATTTTGTCGCCGTTTTCGTCACGAATAAGGCCCGTCACATACACGGTTTTAAATGGTACTTGCGGCTTGCCATTTTCATCTTTGATGAAGTGCATGGTCATCATGATCATACGGGCAACCCAGAAGAAAATGATATCAAAGCCAGTTACAAGCGTATCAGATGGGTGGAATACACGAAGATCATCGGTGTTCTGTGGCCAGCCTAGCGTTGAGAAAGTCCACAGTGCAGATGAGAACCAGGTATCAAGTACGTCCTCATCCTGTGTCAGCGCTACATCATCTGCGATGTTGTTTTCACGGCGAACTTCTGCTTCATCACGGCCAACAAACACGTTGCCTTGTGCATCGTACCATGCTGGAATGCGGTGTCCCCACCAAAGCTGGCGAGAAATACACCAGTCTTGTACGTCACGCATCCAAGAGAAATACATGTTTTCATACTGCTTAGGCACGAATTGAATTTCACCGTTTTCAACCGCTTCGGTTGCCACTTTTGCAAGCGGTGCCACACGCACATACCACTGATCAGTCAGCAATGGCTCAATAACAACGCCAGAGCGGTCACCATAAGGAACTGTTAGGCTATGATCATCAATCTTTTCGAGTAAACCTGCTTGTTCGAATTCTTCAACAACGAGCTTACGCGCATCAAAACGATCTAAGCCGTGGAAGCGCTCTGGAATTGGTGCGTCTAACTCAAGCGCTTTACCATCAAAAGTGTATGTTTCGCCAGTTGTGAGTATTGCTGCGTCTTTATTAAACACATTGATCATTGGTAACTGATGGCGTTTGCCCACTTCGTTATCATTGAAATCATGAGCAGGTGTAATTTTTACGCAACCTGTGCCTTTTTCCATATCAGCGTGCTCATCAGCAACGATGGGAATGCGGCGGTTAACGATAGGTAATAGTACTTCTTTACCCACTAAGTGCTGGTAACGCTCATCATCAGGGTTTACAGCAACGCCCGTATCACCCAGCATGGTTTCGGGACGCGTTGTGGCAACCACGATGTAGTCTTTACCATCAAGCGTTTTTGCGCCATCAGCAAGAGGGTAGCGCAGATTCCACATATGACCTTGTTTGTCTTTATTTTCTACTTCAAGGTCTGAAATGGCTGTGTGCAGTTTAGGATCCCAGTTAACTAAGCGCTTACCGCGATAAATGAGGTCTTCTTTGTGCAGGCGAACAAAAACTTCTTTTACGGCTTCTGATAGGCCATCATCCATCGTAAAGCGTTCACGATCCCAATCCACAGAGGCACCTAAGCGGCGCAACTGCTTAGTAATCGTGCCACCTGATTGCGCTTTCCACTGCCAGATTTTATCAATGAATGCATCACGGCCTAAGTCGTGACGCGTTTTACCTTCTTCGGCAGCAAGTTTACGCTCGACAACCATTTGTGTTGCAATACCTGCGTGGTCGGTGCCTACTTGCCATAAAGTATTGTTACCTTGCATACGCTTGTAGCGAATCAAAGTATCCATGATGGTGTCTTGGAAGGCATGTCCCATATGTAGGCTACCTGTGACATTGGGCGGCGGGATCATGATCGAATATGCATCGCCTTTACCTGATGGCTTGAAATAGCCATTTTCTTCCCAGTCTTGGTATAAAGACTGTTCTATATCTTGTGGATTATAGGTTTTATCCATTTCACAGAACCTTAATAAATACTTTAATTTTCAATTTCTTTGGTTGAAATACTGGCGCCAAGTTGACGTAAGTGCTTAAACCGTTCTCGTGCCGCTTGGGTTGCTTGTGGCTCGGCAGGTACAAAATCATATACCTGAGCAAAGCGACGAATAAAGTCGGGTAACTTTGTGGCCAGGTTGATCAGCACAGTGCGACGACCAACCGGAGGTGTTTGCCCAATCTCAACAGGGGCACCTCCTTTTGGGCCTTCCCCTTGCAGATTGTGCGGCACAAAGCTGTCGGCTTCAAAACACCATAAGTGCTCATCGATCGCATGGGCATCTTCAACTGAATCAACATAAATAAATATGCGTTGACCCGCTCTATATTGCTTGGCTGCCGCTCGAGCAGCTAGATCAAAATGAGCCGGTAGTTTAGCGTCCGGCTCATTATCATGCTTTAACACATAAAAGCGTGCATTGATGGTCATGGCATCGACTTCATTATGGGCGGTTATTCTGTATTACTACAGGCAAAACTCAGCGTTCAAAATAAAGCCGCATTTTGACACAGAAACCCCATGCCATCAATCGCCGCAGTAGGGTTAATCTTGTTGTATGTCGGTGGCATTCACTCGGTTGAGCAAGTATTGCATTAACATTGGAACAGGCCTACCTGTTGCGCCTTTATTTTTGCCACTGCGCCAAGCGGTGCCTGCAATATCTAAATGTGCCCAATTATACTTTTTAGTGAACTTAGATAAGAAACATGCTGCGGTGATAGTCCCAGCAGCGCGTCCGCCTAAGTTGGTGAAATCAGCAAATGGGCTTTCAAGTTGCTCTTGGTAATCATCCCACAGTGGCAGTTGCCATGCGCGATCACCACTTTGCTCACCCGCTTTTAACAGATCGTGTGCAAGTGGGTTATGGCTAGATAATAAGCCAGTCGCATGGGCACCAAGGGCGGTGATGCAGGCGCCTGTCAAAGTAGCAACATCAATGACCGTTTCTGGTTCGAAGGCTTCAACATAAGTGAGTGCGTCACACAAAACCAAACGGCCTTCAGCATCAGTGTTCAGCACCTCGACGGTTTGACCTGACATGGTAGTAAGAATATCTCCTGGGCGATACGCATTAGAACCTGGCATATTTTCGCACCCAGCGAGTACACCGATGACGTTGATGGGTAGTTGCATTTCAACCAGAGCTCGCATTAAGCCTAGCACGCCTGCAGCGCCGCCCATATCATATTTCATCTCATCCATGCCTTCACCCGGTTTGAGTGAAATACCGCCTGAATCAAAGGTTAAGCCTTTTCCTACAAATACGATAGGTGCTTGATCTTCAGTGCCACCGTTATAGTGAATAACCGACATCATGGACTCATTCGCACTACCGCGACCAACCGCTAGATAAGAGTGCATCCCTAACTCTTCCATCTCTTGTTCACCGACTAAGTTCACAGAGACATTGGCAAACTCTTCGAGCGATTTGGCTTGTTCACCTAAATAGCGAGGATTGCAGATATTCGGTGGCATGTTGGCAACGTCTTTACACTGCTTGGCACCTGACGCAATCGCCAAACCATGCTCGATTGCAGTTTCACCAATGGTAAGTTCTCGCCTTGTTGGTACATTGAAAACAATTTTACGTAGTGGGCGGCGAGGGTCGACCTTTTTACTTTTAAGCTGATTGAAGGTGTACAAACAGTCTTGAGTTGTTTCAACCGCTTGGCGCACCTTCCAATATGTGTCGCGTCCTTTGACATGTTGCTCCGTGAGAAAGCAGACAGCTTCCATTGAGCCTGTATCATTTAAGGTATTGATCGTTTTTGAAATAATTTGCTTATATTGTTTATCATCAAGCTCACGTTCTTTACCACAGCCCACTAACAATACTCGCTCACTGAGCACGTTTGGTACATGATGTAATAATAATACTTGCCCGGGTTTGCCTTCTAAATCACCACGACGCAATAAATTTGAGATGTAACCATCACTGATCTTATCCAGCTGTTCACCGATCGGAGATAAACGGCGAGGCTCGTATACACCGACGACGATGCAGGCACTGCGCTGTTTCTCTGGGCTGCCACTTTTTACGCTGAATTCCATTGCGACTCCTGAGTCTGAAAGTTATGTCTTTTTGAACTTTATGCCAATGTGATTATCCATACCATAAATGCGCGATTATCTCTGGCGTGTTGGTATAATAATTTAATTTGATGGCATATAATAAACTGACTAAAATAACCAGTTTACTCAAAATCTCCCACTATTCCAGTGAAACACGAAGTTTTATAGGGGCAAACATTGCTAATTTTTCGTTATTTAACTGCTGAGGTATTGAAATCGCAGATCGCCGTGTTTCTCACGTTGATGACGATTTTCCTGTCACAAAAGTTTGTTCGGATCTTAAGTGACGCATCAGATGGCGACCTTCCAGCAAAATTAGTGGCTTCGGTATTAATGCTTAAACTCCCCCAGTTGGCAGTCTATATTCTGCCGTTGAGCTTGTTTTTGGGGATCATATTGGCTTATAGCAGAGTATATGCAGATAGCGAAATGACGGTACTTAGAGCCTGTGGCGTCAGTGAGTGGTATGTTGTCCGTGTGACTTTGGTTTCAAGTGTCTGCTTTGCGATTTTAGCTGGGGCGGTGAGTTTGTATGTCGCGCCATGGGCCTCGGAAAAGGAATATCAGCTTAAAGAACAAGCAGAAGCTGAGTCGGGGTTATCTACGCTCAGGGCGGGGCGCTTCCAACAAACGGGTAATGAAAAAGCGGTGGTGTTTGTTCATAACATCATTGATCAGGGTAAAGAATTAGACAAAGTTTTTGTGGCGCAGTTGCCAAACAAAGATTCTAACCAAGCCGCACGTATCGTATATGCGCAAAAAGGACGCGTGCTGGAGCAAGAAAGTGGTGAGCAACAATTGGTACTTAACGATGGCAAACGCTATGAAACAGATGGCTTGAGTCAGGCGTTAAATAAGACTGAATTTGCAAGCTATCAGGTGCAAATTCGTGAGCAGGTGATAGAACATCAGCGTCGCAAGCTTGAAGCTATCCCAACCTTACAGTTGCTAGAAATGGATACTCCGCAAGCTGCTGCACAATTTCAGTTACGTCTGTCGGTGCCAATCTCAATTATTCTGTTGACGTTATTGGCTGTGCCATTGAGTGTGGTTAATCCAAGGCAAGGTAAATTTGCTAAACTGGTGCCTGCAATAAGCTTGTACTTGGGATATTTCATTTTATTGAACGCGGGTAAATTCTTGGTCGCAGAAGGAAAAATCCCTTCTGCAGTCGGCTTATGGTGGATCCACTTAAGTGTGTTATTTATTGGCGCTTACTTAATTGCTAAAGGGCGTCCATTTGGCGTTTGGGTACGCTCAATCTTTAATAAGCGAGCGTCTGTAGCATGATGAAAACATTAGATTGGTATTTGGGTCGTAGTATTATGCAAACCACAGGGTTTGCCCTGTTGGTATTTGTTGGCATCAATACGCTGATTAAATACATAGAGCAGCTAAAATCGGTTGGCCGCGGTAGCTACGATATGTTGGATGCGATGTTATACACCGTTTACAGTATGCCTGGAGACATCGTGGTATTTTTTCCGATGGCGGCATTGATAGGTGGTTTAACCGGACTTGGTGCCTTAGCCTCCAGTAGTGAATTGGTTGTCATGCAGGCTGCGGGTATGTCGCGGTTGCAAATCATTGGTTCGGTAATGAAAACTGCCATAGTTTTGGCGTTGTGTATGATGGCGCTCGGAGAGTGGGGCGTTCCACAAGCTGAAAAGGCTGCTAAACAGCTACGAAACAACGCTATCTTTGGTGGTGAGGTGTTTAATGCACAAAAAGGTGTGTGGGCCAAAGATGGTAATAACTTTATTAATATCGGAAATATTGAACAGTCTGGGGAGCTAAAAGACGTCAATATATATTACTTCAACGATGCGCTAGAGCTAACCAAGGTCATGCGAGTGGAACGCGGACGAAGTGTGCCTCAGGGTTGGATATTTAGTGGTATTGAAGAAGTCATTATCAGTGAAGATAGAATTAATACATTTTATCGCGAGTCGCAAATATACAACTCTCAACTAACCGCTGAAAAACTTGATGTTGTGTCTATTGATCCTGAGTCCTTATCATTTCGGGGGATATGGTCATATTTATCCTATTTAGAGCAAAACGATCAAGATACCAGTAGTTATGATTTAGCGCTCTGGCGTAAAGTCATGCAACCCTTAACGATAGCTGTGATGTTGCTGGTGGCACTGTCATTTATTTTTGGCCCACTACGTTCTGTGAGCATGGGAGCAAGAATAATTATGGGGGTAGTAACAGGACTTGCATTTCATTTAAGTAATGAAATTTTTGGCCCTATTGTAATGGTTTATGATGTGCCCGCAGTAATGGGGGCGATGATGCCAAGCGTGTTGTTTATTGGTATCGCCAGTTACCTTTTGAAGCGTCAGCAATAAATTATTCAGCCCAAATGCAAATACTCTTGCACCTGGGCTGTATCACGTCAGTCTAAGCTGT
The DNA here is from genome assembly GCF_021654245.1 of Pseudoalteromonas sp. MMG022. Taxonomy (NCBI): domain Bacteria; kingdom Pseudomonadati; phylum Pseudomonadota; class Gammaproteobacteria; order Alteromonadales; family Pseudoalteromonadaceae; genus Pseudoalteromonas; species Pseudoalteromonas sp. MMG022. Next base: position 106,079 of record NZ_JAKFZQ010000006.1, read on the forward strand.
TGTAGACTTTCTTGTTTTCTTCTTTACTTAGTACGACTACGCGTGTTTTGCAGATAAGATCTTGCAGAGCGCGTTTGTGTTTTAAATCCACTAAAACCAACAAATTTCCTAAACCACACAAAGCACATAGGCTACGTAACATCGCCACAGGCCAAGACAGCGGTTTTCCAGAGTCTGTTTCTACGCGTAAACGCCAGGCTCTCATACCGATCGTTTGGCCGCTTTTAGTCCAGAAATAAGCGAAAAATAACACGCTCACCAAGACAAGCAGGGTAGCTCGAATGCCGTATAGCAACGGTGACGCTTGAATATATGCTGACACGTCGGGGTGCGCTCCGAGCCGAAGTAGGTCGGCTGAGATAAACCCTTGAATGATAAGTAGGTAAAACACAGTTGTTAGCATTGCGAATGCAATCACAACCAAGCCATCATAAATTAGCGATGCTAATCGGCGAAAAAAACCGGCTTTAGGGAACTCAGACATAGACAGACTCTTAGCTAGATCAAACTCAATTAATTTGTGGTGTATTTTACACAAAGGCAAGCGTAATGGCGAAATCATTATAAATGCTAGTTTTCTACCCGCTTTGTACAAATACCAAGCAGTTAACATGCGTAAATAAAAAAATTGCTTGCCGAGTTAAGCGATGTTTGTATAATGCAAAGCATAGAGACGAAGGCAATATAAACAAAGCCCTAGCTCAAAGTGGTTTTTCTTTATTTTCTCTTGTTTTAGAAGATGAAAGAAAAATTATGCCAGTGTGATGGAATTGGTAGACATGACGGATTCAAAATCCGTTGCCTTCGGGCGTGGCGGTTCAAGTCCGCCCACTGGTACCACTTTTTATAACCCTAGCCGTTTGGCTGGGGTTTTTTTATGCCTGTAACTAAATGATATGTTTAGTATCCGCTTTAACCCATGCTGTGGTTATCTGCTGTTTCAATTATTTTGTTTATGCTACATTAGCTGAGGACATCAGGATGTTTAGGGCAGAGAAATGCTTTCGATAAACCAAGTTGTGTACAGCATTACAGGCTACCAGTTTAATGACATAGCGCGGGTTTTTGAACACCTCGATATTAGTGAGCAAGACTGGCCATATAGGCAAGCTGAAGCTGAAATTGAGGCTCTCATTTGTGCAAAGCTACAAACCCAACACAAACAAAAAACTCCAATGTTTGAGGTTGTATCAGGTATTCCTTTTTCTGGAAAAAGCTCATTTATTCAAAGCAAAAAAGGTGACTTTTTAGGTTATCTGCTTATTTCGTTTGATGCGCTGATGAAAGAGTTATCCTATTATCAAAACCTGTTGCAGGTAGATAGCGAGCTGGCGTTCCATAAATGTGAGCTGGTGGCCAGGGTGCTTGGCTATGAGTTGCTACAGAGGGCGTTGGAAATGAAGTGTAATATTGTATTTGAGCATAGCTCTACACCTAAGCAGCATTTGGAACTTTACAAAGTCATTGTAAATCAATATGGATATGAGCTGCGCATCCATTACATTCAATGCTCTTCACAATTGGCAAAGCAGCGAGCCGAGCGGCAAAACTCACTACGGGATGGTGGTAGATATACGCCTATTAAATACATTGATGAGCGCTTTAATGCATTGCAAAACATGATGATTCGATATAAAAAGCATTTTGTCGTCAATGAAGTGGAGCAAAGCGAGTTTGCTCCACGTTAAAATTTTTTCATTGTCAAAACCACAGTAAGTATAACCAAGCGCTTGAGAGAATTACAGGTAGGCCAAATGCGTTGAGTCTGCCCAAATATTTAGCCCAGCCACCGGCACCAAAATCAGTTACTTGTGAAGCAGGTGCAGAAGGCTGATGTGCTTGCTGTTTGTTTCGTTCGGCACCAATACTGATGTATGCACCTGCGATGCCCGACAGGGTCAACAGGGCGCTGGCCAGACCAACCGCCGGCAAGACTATTGCAAGCTGAGCATCTAGTGTTAAGCTTCCTGAAAACACTTTAGAGTAAGAAGCAAATAAAAAACCTTGAAAAGCAAGCATCCAACCAAGTCGCCTATGGATCAGCTCTTCTTCGTGTACGATTCTATCCTTTAATTCAGCCATATTAATTCCTTAAACAACAATCTCATAATAGAGCGACGTTATCATCAATACCGATATATAGAGTCAGTTAATTGATTTTTATAGTGTGTTAAACGCCAAAAAGCCTTATTTGGGGCCTGTCATGTCTGCGCTGTACGCCATTCATATGCGTTTAGATGCAATTGCGCATTATCTTTTCATTAGCCAATACATCAACACAAGCATTTTTTATTTATCTACGCTAAAATAAGCGGTTATTACTTAAGCTGCGTTAACTGGTTTATACCCTTAAGGTAACTGGCTCGCAGCAGATAACACACGATATTATTTGGTTCTCACGGGGTTTTTTGTATGTCAGATAAGTGCTATATCACTGCACAGCAACTATTGGAAGATTCATTTCGCGTTGCAGCGCAAGTCTATGAAGATGGGTTTCGTCCTGATTTTATTATTGGTATTTGGCGTGGTGGTGCACCCATTGGTATAGCGGTACAAGAGTACTACGACTACAAAGGAATAGAAACCGATCATATCGCGGTACGCACGTCATCCTATTACGGCATTGGTAAGCAATCGAAAGAAATTAAAGTACATGGGCTTCACTACATCATAGAAAACGCGAATGCGGGTGACTCACTGCTGATAGTGGATGATGTTTTTGACTCAGGCCGTAGCATCTATGCGCTTAAAGAAAAGCTGGCGGAGTTGATGCGTCTCAATTTACCAAAAGATATTCGCGTAGCTTGTCCATACTACAAGCCAAAAAATACGAAAGTGCCGATGAAACCTGATTACTTTATTCACGAATCAGATGAGTGGCTGGTGTTTCCACATGAGCTTTCAGGCCTAACACCAGATGAAATTATTGAAGGCAAGTCTGACTTGAGCAACATTCAGGATTTGTTTAAGTAAGCCAAATATATGGCTTGCCGAATGGCAAGCCATTCGCATGCCATTAAATTTGTGCAAAGCTGTCTACAAACTCTTCCAACGCATCCAAATCTACAGGTTTTAGGCCTTCACTACTTCTGATAATCAAACCTTTATCTACTAACTCAGTCACTACACGTCGATAGGCACGCTCGGTTGTGGCAAAGCGCTCAGCTTCCGCATTAACCGTAGGATAAGCGCGAAGCAGGGTAGGGTTGTTGTTTTCTGCGCGTAACAAACAGTCTTTAGCAATATTGTAGCTAAGCGGTAATAGCAATTTGTCGAGGTTGATTTTTTGGTTCTCAGCAAACTTTGCCGCAATGGTTTGTGCGGTATATAAACTTAATTCGGGTTGATCAAGTAACAGTTGGCGCCAATGTTTCAGCTCAATTAGGTTATATTGTACATCGCTTAAACAAGTGACCGTATAGATACAAGGTTGGTTGTTTAGGGCTTCAATTTCACCGATCAAGGTATTATTACAATCCAGCTGCCCGAGCAGCAAACGGCGGCCATTACCCACATCATAGCTAAATGATACGGTGCCACTTCTGACTAAAATTAGCTTAGTTAAAGGTTCGTCTTGATGGATTAATACGTCTTTTTTGTTGTGTACAAAAGCGTTGCCCGCAAAGCTAAGCAATTGTTCCACTAAGTTCGTCGAAAAATGATATTGAAACATCTAGATGGCTCTTCGGACATTTGTCCTATTTATTAATATTGAATAAAGATAGCATGAAGACATTGCTTTTACGCTAACTCACACCTGCTATTGAGGTTTTCCTCGTTTAGCCCCCATCCCGTGTTAGAGCTTACTAGGGTACTAATTCAAGGGGTTTGTGGGTTAGCTTTTTTCTTCTAGGCTTAATCTTACACACATTGTTACTACGCGACCCACTATGCTAACTCAACTGACCGGAGAGAACAAATGACTTGGGAATATTTAGGCTATATTGCCTCTGTTTTTTTGGTTATCTCGTTAATGATGAGTAATGTGGTTAAATTGCGTTGGTTTAACCTAACCGGGTGTGTATGTTTTACCGTTTATGGTGTGATGATTGAGGCGTGGCCAGTTGCTTTTACAAATGGCCTTTTAGCAGTGGTCAATCTATATCACTTGTATAAGCTACATCGGGCATGCTAAGCCCGATGTCACTTTTAGCTTAGCGTTGATACACTAAGCTACCTGCCAGCCAAGTCTGTAAAACCTGAATATCATCTATTTGCGATATCGGCACTTTGAAGTAATCTTGATCCAGTAAAATAAAGTCTGCCCATTTACCTTGCTCTAAACTACCTAGTTTATATTCTTGAAATGCAGCGTAAGCCGCATCAAGCGTAAATGCGCGTAGTGCTTGCTCTCTATTTAATCGCTCGGCAGCACGCCATCCCCCTTCCGGCTGATTTGTGCGCGACATACGTGTGATCGCAGCATGGAGACCATGAAATGGGTTGGCAAGCTCAACCGGAAAGTCGGAACCTGCCGCTATTTTACTGCCCTGTTTTAAGAATGTTTGCCACGCGTAGGCACCTCGTAATTGCTGTTCGTCTAAGCGCTGTTCGGCCATATGCATATCCGATGTTGCATGAATAGGCTGCATTGAAGGGATAATGGCAAGTGCTTTAAAGCGTGGGATATCGTCTGGGTGAACAATTTGTGCGTGCTCAATGCGGTTACGCAGTAGTTTACCGCCCACTTGTTTGAATATTTTCTCATAGCTATCGAGCACGATACGGTTTGCTCTATCACCAATGGCGTGAGTATGAGCGCTATAACCACTGGAGAAACTTTGCTTCAACAGGTTTTCAAGCTGGTTTTGCGTTTCCAGCATCAAACCTTGATAACCAGCTCTATCATGGTAGTCATCTAGCAATGCTGCGCCACGACTGCCTAATGCACCATCTGCATAGATTTTCACACTACGCATAGACAGAAAATCATCTTTATCTTTAATGACGCCTTGCCCTAACATCTTTGCTAAGTGCGGGTCGGCCGCGCTGAGCATTGCGTAAATACGAATAGGGAGTGTGTGTTGCTCAGCACGCTGTTGGTATAGTTGCCATGTTTTATACGCGATACCCGCATCATGTGCAGAGGTGATACCCAAACCCAATAGATGTTCACCCGCCTTATTCAGGGCCCGTTGTCTTTGCTCGTCACTCATAGGAGGAATGTGTGTATTGACCAGCTGTTCCGCTTTGTCGATGAATATGCCACTGGGTTTATTGTTTGCTAGACGTAAAATTTCACCGCCAGCAGGGGCTTGAGTTTGCGTATTGATACCCGCAAGTTGCATCGCCTTTGAGTTAACCCAAATCGCGTGACCATCGACGCGGGTGAGCACAACAGGGCGATCTTTAACATAACGGTCTAGATCCGCTGCGGTTGGAAACCCTTTTTCTGGCCACAACGTTTGATCCCAGCCTCGACCTAATATCCAGCCCTCGGGTGCTTGCTTTGCGTATTCGCGAAGACGCTTACCTACTTCAGCAACCGTTTTGCTGCCGCGTACATCAAGTCGCATCAGGTTATTTCCAAGGCCGATGATATGACCATGTGCATCTACAAGCCCTGGCAGCAGTGTTTTTCCTTTACCGTCTATTCTCACCGCGTTTGGAAACTGCTTTAGGGTATTGTCATCTCCTGTTTTGATAACCTTGCCATCTTTAAACACCAATACTGAAAATGACTCTACGGATCCTTGTTTGGTCGGTGTGTAACCTTGGACATTGTGGATCATGGTTGTTTTAGCCTGTACCATCAGGCTACAAAGCAAAACACTCAGGCTTACTAAAAGTTTCATAGGCTTAGTCCATGTCGATTGTTATTTTTGTAACTCACCTTAGCGTAGTTTTAGCTTTGACTCAAAATAATGATATTATTGGTTTTTGTTCTACATTAAGGGACTGGAATGAAGTTATTTATGGTTTACTTGGGTGGTCGCGTAGCGGGTTGCCATATCGAGATGCACGATGTGCGTTTTGTTGTTGGGGAAAAGATTGAAGATTGCTATCAAAAGCTAAAAGCGCAGTGGGTTGGCGATAAATCGGCCGTTCATATGGATTCATACGCTGTTATCGAACATGCGGATGGTTATGAGGTCAGCCTAGTGACTGAGCAACCAAAGCAACAGCAAAAACTGTACTTTGTGAATCTGGGGGCTTATGTTCCAGAGCGCTTAGCGGAACAACATGACTTTGCCTTGTTTGTGGCACAAAGTGAATATGAAGCAAAAGAAAAGGCTAAAGCAAGTTTGCTCAGCGGTATGAGTCATCTACATAAAGACAACCTACATGATGTAGATGACTGTTTTGCGATAGATTTAGTGGACCAACAGTATTTTATTGCCCTTACTCCAAGTGGTAAAAGCCAGCCTATAACACCTGATTGGTTTGGCTATCACATTTTATAATGATCACTCGTCTTCTTGCTTGTCGGCCTTAATCGCCAGTTTAATGGCGACAAGCACCACCGCAAACATTAAAAACGGTAGAGCAGCCAATGCATATTCAGCGATAGAACTGTCTTGATAATTCGGTTGTAAAATATAGTGCCCACCTATGCATAACACTATGGTGATCAGTAGTAGCGGCAACATGATGAGTTCTTTTCGTTTCGAGTGTGTTTTCATTAATCAATCTCCTACTTGCCACTATGACAGTGATTTGCACTCACATTGTTGATGGTGATCATGACTTTGTTCAATGATTGAACACGCATTCTATGGATGAGTGACAATCGTTGTTTAGCGCGCGATTCTAGCACTTTGTGTCTTTATGAACAAAATTTGCTTGTGCCTTTGCCCGGCTCTGATATAACTGATTTTTTATTTCTGAGAGTGGGATTATGGGGCAGCAAACAATCATCATAAAATTAGGAACTAGTGTGCTCACAGCGGGTGATATTCACCTCAACAAACCCCGTATGGTGGAACTGGTGCGACAATGTGCAACGCTCAAGCAGCAAGGTCATCAAATTGTATTGGTATCAAGTGGCGCAGTCGCTGCGGGTCGCTCTCAGCTAGCCCAACCGGTGGGGGATTCAATCTCAGAGAAACAAATGTTGGCAGCCATCGGTCAAGGGCAGTTAATTCACCTGTGGCAGAGTTTGTTCGCACTTTATGATATTCCAGTGGCACAAATGTTGTTAACCCGTGCGGATGTGGAACATAGGGAGCGTTATTTAACAGCCAGAGATACGTTGACGCAATTATTAAAACACCAAGTCATTCCTATCATCAACGAAAATGACGCGGTTGCAACCAGCGAAATAAAAGTAGGAGACAATGACAATCTATCTGCCATGGTCGCCATCTTAGCGAATGCTAACAAGCTGGTATTGTTAACTGACCAAGTAGGGCTGTTCACCGCCGATCCTCGCAAAAATCCCCAGGCCGAGTTAATTGCTCAGGTCCATAAAATTGATGATGAGTTGAGAGCGTTAGCCGGTGACAGTGGCACATCACTTGGAACCGGTGGTATGGCAACCAAGTTACAAGCGGCAGATATCGCACAGCGCGCGGGGATCGAAACTGTGATAGCAAAGGGGAGTGAAGCGGATATTGTTCTAAAAATCATGAGCAAAGAAGCACTCAGCACGACGTTCATGCGTTTTGACGCACCGCTAGAGGGGCGGAAAAAGTGGTTATTATCGGCACCAAAATCCACTGGTACCGTGATTATTGATAACGGTGCATGCCTAGCTATTGCACGCCAAGGTGCCAGCTTATTAGCCAAAGGCGTGGTAGGCGTATCAGGCAGCTTTGTTCGGGGAGATCTAATCACCGTGACTGACAGCCAAGGACAAGTGATAGCAAAAGGATTATGTGGATTTTCGGAGCGAGAGCTCGATACCATTAAAGGTTGTCATAGTTTAGATATTGCATCGGCACTTGGTTACAAAGCATCGAGTGTGGTTATCCATCGTGATGATATGGTTTTGCTATAAATCTGTACGGTTAATCACATGCAAAATGAGCGAGTTACGCTAGACTTAAGCTACTGTGTACAACAACAAGGTTGCAGATGGAAAAAATATCATCGTGTGGCTATGAATGGACTATAGGGCTGATTTCGCAAAATAGTGAACACACTTTAGATAGCTGCTTAGCCAATACATTAAATCAGCTATTGGGTGATTCCGGTATATTTGCCTTTTACTTCAGTAAAAGCCTTTCTGTACAGCAAACACCTTGTTTAACGCTAGCATCAACAGGTAAGCAGCTTTGCGATGAAAATAAAACAGCCTTATTGGAAGTTGACGTGCCGCCATTGTTAGAGCGTCTACGGAAACTAAATCAGGACGTGCAGCTACTTAATTTAGCACACATACAAGTGCTGCCCGTGAGATATCAAGGGTTGGTGCTGGGGTTTTTAGTGCTTCACAATCAATCTATCATTCCGACTTCTGGGTACTCGGTACTCAATCACATTCTTAATGTATATGTGCATCAATTGGCGACACTACAATACGCACGTATGGACCCATTAACACAGTTATTGAACCGTCAGACCTTTGATGAAAAAATCATTGATATCGCTTCGGGAAAAGAAGCATGGCTGGTTCGTGAGAGCAAGCAGCAGCTCCATTGGTATATGGCTATCGCGGACATCGACTTATTTAAACATGTTAATGACAATTATGGTCACGTCATCGGTGACGAGGTGATATTACTGGTTGCACAGTTACTAAAAAGTAACTTTCGGGCGGGAGACTACGTTTTTCGTTATGGTGGCGAAGAGTTTGCAATAGTATTTCCGTGTGAACACGAAGCTAAAGCCATGGCTAAACTAGATGGTGTACGCGCCTTGATAGCCGACACTCGGTTTCCTCAGGTGGGAAAAGTAACAATTAGTATGGGATTTGTTGAATTAAAAGATGCTGCGCAGGTTGCTGATTTTGTTAATCGAGCAGACAGAGCGCTCTACCAATCTAAGCAAGATGGCCGCAATAAAGTGACCGCATATTCGAGCTTAAAAGATAAACAAAATAACCATCATTCAGGTGATATTGAATTGTTTTAGCCTGTGTTAATATAGCGCCCATTAACTTTAATAAATGGGAGCGAGCATGAAATTTGTACGTTGGTTTTTGGGTCGAATTATTCTACTTTTGGACTTTATTTTTACACCCCGTAGCAAAAAACGCCCAGAGGACGCACAGCAAAAGCTCGATGAGCAAACTGCGCAACTAAAATTATATCAATTCCACGCCTGTCCATTTTGCGTCAAAGTACGTCGAGCGATTAAACGCGAAGGCTTAAAAATCGAAACACGGGATGCTAAAAATAATGCGCAATTTCGTCAAGAGTTGGCGGAACATGGCGGAAAGATCAAGGTACCTTGTCTGCGCATTGAACAAGGCAGCAATGTACGGTGGCTGTATGAATCTAGCGATATTGTTAGCTACCTCGAAAAGCTTGAAAAGGCCGCATAATTTACACTTGCAAACGTCGTAGAGCGTTTGAGATACCCCGCGGTTATGCTAGCATAGCCGCCCATAATCTATTGTCAGATATTTAAAGAGAAACACCATGACTATCCGTACTCGTGTTGCCCCCTCACCCACAGGTGATCCGCATTTAGGTACCGCTTATATTGCCCTTTTTAACTACTGTTTTGCTAAGCAGCAAGGTGGCGAGTTTGTTTTACGTATCGAAGATACCGATCAGGTACGCAGTACACAAGAATCAGAGCAGGCGATCATGGATAGCTTACGCTGGTTAGGATTGAACTGGGATCACGGTCCAGATGTGGGTGGTGAGTTTGGTCCTTATCGTCAATCAGAACGTAGTGAGCTTTACAAAAAGTATGCCCATCAGCTCGTTGAGCAAGGTAAGGCGTTTTATTGTTTCGCAACGGCTGAAGAGCTGGATGAAATGCGCGAACAGCAAATGGCTGAAGGCTTACGCCCAAAATATGACGGTCGTGGTTTATTACTGAGCGAAGAACAGGTTAAAGAAAACTTAGCTGCCGGCAAGCCGTATGTAATTCGCATGAAAATTCCAAGCGAAGGTACTTTTAAGTTCAATGATTATCTACGTGGCGAGATTGAGATCCCATGGGAAAACGTTGACATGCAAGTATTGCTCAAAGCGGATGGGTTTCCGACCTATTTCTTAGCGAACGTGGTTGATGACCACCATATGCAGATAAGCCATATCTTCCGAGGTGAAGAATGGATCAACTCAGCACCTAAATTATTAAAGTTATACGAAGATTTTGGTTGGGAGCCACCTGTGTTGGGTCACTTACCGTTATTACGCAACCCAGACAAGTCAAAGCTGTCTAAGCGTAAAAACCCAACCTCAATCAACTACTATAAAGAGATGGGTTTCTTACCTGAAGCAGTCTTAAACTACTTGGGCCGCATGGGTTGGTCAATGCCTGATGAGCGCGAAAAATTCACCTTAGCTGAGATGATTGAACACTTTGATATGAAGCGTGTATCACTTGGTGGCCCAGTATTTGATGTAGACAAACTAAGCTGGTTAAACGGGTTGTGGATCCGCGAAAACCTTTCAGATGAAGAGCTTATTCAACGTTTTGTGGATTGGAAGTTTAATGCACAAACATTAGCTCGCATTCTTCCAGAAGCGAAGGCGCGTATTAATACATTGTCTGATTTGGTGGACTTGGCAGGGCACTTTGTATCAGGTCAACCTGACTATGATCCAGCGTTACTGACAGCAGGTAAAGCGGATGAAGAAACGGTTCGCCAAGCACTACAGTTCTTTATTTGGCAGTTAGAAGGGCTTCGTAGCTGGAATAAGTCGGAAATTTTCGCAACAGCGAAAGCGGTTGCTAACTTCCACGAATTGAAGATAAAAGATTTCTTAGAGCCAATCTTTGTTGCGATTACTGGTAAACAGTCTTCAACATCAGTGGTTGATGCGATGGAAATTTTAGGTTCGGACCTGTCTCGTGCTCGCTTACGCGTTGCATTAGCACACATTGGCGTGTCTAAAAAGCAGGCTAAGAAGCTTGAGAAAGCATATCGAGATTTTCCTCAAGACTAATTTAACTATCTGATATTAATAATAAAAGCCACAATTCGGTTATTGTGGCTTTTTTATTATGCAGAAAATTAAACAGATATGACCTCTAACAAGCTATATTCTGTTAACATAGCGCGGTTTTTAGTCGTGAAAGAAAAGGTCTATGTTAAGTCAATTTTTCCAGCAAGATGGTGATCAAGTTGTGATCAGTCGTGAGCAAGGCAGTGAGTTTGCCAAGCGTGTGGCTGATGATTTTAATCCTTTGCATGATGTCGATGCGAAAAAGTTTTGTGTACCAGGAGACTTATTGTTTGCACTGGTATTGGCAAAGTATGGTGTTAGCGAAAATATGCACTTTACATTTGCTGGTATGGTTGATGAAACATCACGGTTAGACTTTCCGGCTGGAAGTGATTCATTTGACATTACCTCTAATGACAAGGTCATGCTATCGGTAAAAAGAGAGGGTGAAAACAATCTGTGCCAAACACTGGTAGATAGTTTGACCAAGAACTATGTTGAATTTTCAGGCACAACCTTTCCTCATGTCATCATTCCACTTATGGCACAAAAGCAGGTTATGATTAACCCAGCTCGCCCCATGGTAATTTATGAGTCAATGGCTATTCATTTAGATAAACTAGATGTAAAGACGTTAGACTTGGAAGCAGCGACACCCGAATTTGATTACGAAGGGAAACGAGGCAAGATCATCTTGCGCTTTAACCTGCTCAGTGAGGGTCAAAAGGTGGGTTATGGTGAAAAGCACATGGTAGTATCGGGTATTCGAGACTATTGCCAAGAGATGGTTGATGGTTTGATTGACTATTACAACGATAGAAAAGTCACTTTGTAATCACTCACAGCTAAAGCGCGCATCCCAAGCGCGCTTTTGTTATACTGCCAAGCATCTTCGTTTATATCCGGTTTATCCATGTCATTCCAAGCTTTATCTCTTTGCGGCGAACTTGCTCAAGCGCTTAACAAACTCAATTTCACAGCGCCAACCCCCGTACAAACACAATGTATACCAGCAGTATTAGCGGGGCATGATTTAGTCGCGACTGCGCAAACGGGAACCGGTAAAACTGCGGCTTTTATGTTGCCAATTTTAGAGCGTTTGCTGGCCAGTCCCGAGCGCCAAGGAACCGTTAGGGCGTTGGTAGTGACACCAACCCGCGAGCTGGCGCAACAAGTCGCCCAAAGTGCTCAAAGCTATGCACAGTGTACAGCTTTAAAAATGGTCTGTTTGTATGGCGGGGCAAATATCGGGCCTCAAGAGAAGGCATTAAAAGCGGGTTCGGATGTGGTTGTGGCGACACCGGGCCGTTTACTTGATCATTTGATTAAAGGCACGCTATCACTTGCGCAGGTAGAACATCTGGTTTTTGATGAAGCGGATAGAATTTTAGATATGGGTTTTATTGGCGAAATCAAACGTATCATGCGCCATTTACCAGCACAGAGACAAACTTTGCTCTTTTCTGCCACCATAGATGAGCAGGTACAAAGCTTAGTAAAACAGTGGCTCAATGACCCTAAACGCGTAAGCATTGACAAAGAGAACAGCGCAGCACAGCAGGTGGAGCAAGTCTTTTACGCTGTGGATGAAGACAGAAAGCGTGAACTGATGTCGCACTTGATTGGCAAAAACAACTGGCAGCAGGTGTTGGTATTCACTCGTACCAAAAATATGGCGGATAGCCTCGCGAAGGAACTCAACAAAGATGGGTTGGCGACCCTTGCAATTCATGGCGATAAGTCTCAGGGGGCGAGAGACAAAGCGCTAGAGCAATTCAAAAGTGGTAAAACACGTGTGCTGGTGGCAACGGATGTGGCAGCTAGAGGGTTAGACATAGTTGACTTAGACTACGTGATTAATGCCGAGCTTCCTTATGTTGCAGAGGATTATGTTCACCGTATTGGTCGTACGGGGCGCGCGGGAAAAACCGGCTACGCAATGTCTTTAGTGAGTATCGATGAACAGTGGCTGTTAGAAGAAATCGAAGTGTTGCTGGACGAGCGACTAACACCACAGTGGCTGCCAGGGTATGAGCCTGATTTAACCAAAGAGCCCAAAGATAACCGCAAAAACTCCAACAAGTCTCGTAAGCAAAGGGACAAAAAGCGTATTTTAAACAAACGCTCAACACGTCGCCGTTAACTTACCAGTTAAAATCACAAATAAAAAAAAAGCACTGAGTGCTTTTTTTATTATGCAATTTGCTTTTCTGCAAGTGTGAGTTCCATCGTTGCTTTTAAAAGCCGATATAAATTGATTGACGCGTCAATCTCTTCTTTACGGTTTGTTAAACTCTCAATGTTTAAACCCAGCGGCACATCTAAATGCGCACAGCTTCTTAAGATCTGATCGAGGTTTTCACGGCAGATGCGAATAGATTCACTCAATGAGTTATCGGCATCTAAAATGCGCCATTTAGTCGCTTCAGGTACAGAAATTCCCAGCCACTGCATAAACTCGAGCGTTTTCTCACCTCCACATGGCGTAAACGTTAAAATAACACGCTTGGGCGTCAGTCCTTGTTGCTTACATGAGCGTGCGTAGCTGGTGATCAAATCAACTGTAGCTTGTGCGTTATATACCGCTTGAGAGATAAAGAACTCGCATCCTTGTGTGGTTTTCTCCAGCAGCCTTTCATGTTCATTGCGTTTGCTGGCATGGCGCTCTGCAATGGTAACACCACCCAAGAAGAACTCTTCCTGATGTTCAGCAAGTGCTGCATATGCCTCGGGCAGGCTGAGTTTAATATCGCCAGTAGATGAAGGGCTGCCTACCAAAACCAAGTTTTTTAGGCCGTATTGTGCTTTGGTGTTATCTAACCAGCTATTAAATTCAGAAGCTTCACGTTGCGCGACACTTTTGTAAGTGATGACGTCCAGTTGTGACAGTTCACTGATCAGCTGAGAATATTCGCACGGGTCAACTGTATGTTTAAAAGGAAAAGGGCGTGGCGCTTGTGTGCGACTACTTTCGTCTTGAATGTCATAGATGACTACACCGTCATATTCAATTTCATGTAAGCGACCGAGCAGTTTAGTGGCAATGCTTTTTAGTTTCGTGGTGTCGGTTCCCACCTTTGGTGGGGTTGTTCCGATTAAATATACTCCCTGATTGGAGTCTAATATTTTCTCTTGCAGTGATAACGCCATGATCCTCATCCCAGCTCAATGTGTGTCGATAAAGGATAATATAGCAGCCATTTAGACGTCTAGATAGATTTTTATAGTGAAAGTTATTCAATGAATATGAAATTAATTCAAGTTCACTTGGCTTTTTATGCGGTTGTTAACATATTTATTTACACAATTTTGACTTGGCGGGTGTTACCTCAATGATAAATTATTGCATAATGGTCTGTGATCAAAGCACTTATCAGCTATGGCAGTGCAAACAACAAATTCAGGGAAAACTATGAAATTTAAACATTTGGCAGTGAGCCTTGCGGTAACATTGGCCTTGGCAGGTTGCGTTAGTAAAGGTACTAACCAATCGACAAACATCGTTCAAACACAAAGTAACAGCAAAGTATTCTCACAAGATTACGTATTAGAAGAATTAGAAAATGGGTTGCGCGTCATGGTGGTTAAAACGGACTACCCAGACGTAGTGTCAGTGCATATTCCTGTATCGGTCGGTTCTCGCGATGAAGTTGAACCGGGCCGTACCGGTTTTGCTCATTTCTTTGAGCATATGATGTTTAAAGGCTCAAAAAAATATCCAAAAGATGTGTATGCCGATATCTTGAAAAACTCAGGGGTAGATAACCGCGCATACACAACCAACGACTATACCAACTATTATCTGAGCTTTACTAAGCAACATTTAGATAAGGTATTGGAAATACAGGCCGATATATTTCAAAACCTAACATACACCGAAGCACAGTTCCGCACTGAGGCGTTGACGGTTAAAGGGGAGTATTTAAAGAATAACGCGAATCCGATTCGCCAGTTGTTAGCTGCGGTGCGCAAAGAGGCGTTTGAAAAGCACACATACAAGCATACGACAATGGGCTTTTTTGAAGACATTGAAGCCATGCCGGATCAGATGGCCTATGGACAAACCTTCTTTGAGCGTTTTTATAACCCAGAGTATGTATCTTTAGTGATTGTCGGTGATGTAGACCCACAAGAGACTATCGCCATGGTGAAAAAACATTGGGGTGGTTGGGAGCGAGGCGATTATGTTTCAGATGTACCACAAGAGCCAAAGCAAGATGAACCAAAATATGTGCATAAACAAAGTGAAGGGTTACCGGGTCACTGGCTATTGGTGTCATACAAGGGCGCTGCGTGGCAGCCAGAAGCAAAGGATAGAGCGGCGCTTGATCTAATCTCGGATCTGTACTTTTCAGAAACGTCGGAACTATATCAGCAGTTAGTAGTAGAGAAACAAATAGCCAGTCAAATACTGACATACAATCCCCAAACCAAAGATCCAGGCCTACGACATGTATTTGTTAAGGTAGACAACGCAGAAGACTTAGCGACTGTGCGTGATGCCATTAACCAAACTTATGCTAAGGCGCGTACAGAGCTTGTAAATGAAGACAAGCTAAATGCACTTAAATCGAATAGAAAATATAGCTTTATTAATGGTCTTGATTCATCGCAAGCCATTGCGTCACAGCTAGCTCAATACATGCACTTTGAACGAGACCCTGAAGTGATCAACCAGTTGTATGCAACCGCTGATGCCATCACCGCGCAGGATATCAAAGCGATTGCTAACAAGTACTTTGTGGACTCTAATCGTACTACTGTAACCATGTCGGCGCAGACCTCAATCGATGGGTTTGACAATGAAGTGTCGCTACAGGCATTAGTTGATAAGGCAAATAAGCCGGCTGAACGCCACTTTAAGGTAGTTGATAATAGCAATAGCTCACCGCTTGTTGACGTAAACTTACTATTTTATACCGGGGCTGCGGCAGATCCTGATGGTAAAAAAGGCTTGGCAGCGATGACGGCGGCCATGATTGCCAATGGTGGCTCTCAGACCAAGGCATATAAAGAAATTCAAAAGGCTTTGTATCCAATTGCAGGCACTTTCAACTATCAAATCGACAAAGAGATGTTGTCATTACGTGGTCGTGTTCACAAAGACAACATCCATCAATGGTATGCGCTGGTCAGTGAGCAGTTACTCAACCCTGGATTTAGGGCTGAAGACTTCAGCCGTTTGAAAAAAGAAATGTTGGACAACATCAAGGCGGGCCTAAAATCATCAAATGATGAAGAGTTAGGTAAAGAGGTGCTTTATCATAAGTTGTATCAGGGACACCCTTATGAAAATTATAACTTAGGCGACTTGTCTGATCTTGAAGCCATGACCTTAGATGACGTCAAAGCCTTCTATCAGCAGCAGCTAACTCAAGCTAAGCTGAATGTGGGTATCACAGGAGCCATGCCAGAGGATATCAAAGCTAGATTATTTGCAGACCTAACTAAGCTGCCTAAAGGTGATGAAAAGCGTTTAAATATACCTGATGCGCCAGCGTTGAACGGTCATCACGCCACGATTGTGGAAAAAAGTGCGAAATCTACAGCGGTATCGTTCGGTTTTCCAATTGACACCATTCGCAGCAACAAAGACTGGACGGCACTTTGGTTGGTTCGCTCGTATTTTGGTGAACATAGAAACTCGAATAGCTTCCTGTATCAGCGTATTCGTGAAACGCGTGGTATGAACTATGGTGATTATGCCTACATAGAATATTTCCCACGTGGCATGTTCCAAACGGTACCAGATGCAAACTTGGGTCGTTCGGAGCAAATATTCCAAGTTTGGTTACGCCCATTGCGTTCTAATAATGATGCACATTTTGCCACCCGTGTTGCACTATTTGAGCTAGATAAGCTCATTAAAGAGGGTATGAGCGAAGCAGACTTTGCTGCAACTCGTAATTTCCTAAGCAATTACGTGGCTCAGCTTGTTTCAAGCCAAGACCGTCAACTAGGCTATGCACTAGATAGCCAGTTTTATAACATTGAAGGGTTTGTTGATTATGTGCGCAAGCAACTAGCTAGTTTGACTGTAGAGGATGTTAACCGAGTGATCCGAGAGAACTTGCAAACGGAGCATATACAGTACGTATTTGTAACGGGTGACGGTAAAGATATGGCACAGCGATTGGCAGAAGAAACGCCTTCACCAATGAGCTATAACTCTGAAAAACCAGAGCAATTGTTACAAGAAGATAAGCGTATTGCCTCATACAAACTAAGCATTCCTAAGCAGAATATTGAAGTACTTGAAGTGAATTCAGTATTTGAATAATACGCGGAGCAAGTTGAGCTAAAAAAGCCGCACCTAATGTGCGGCTTTTTAATTGTCAAGCTGTCATAAGCATACGTTGCGCGGCAAATAGCACTTTGTTATAACTAATTACTATATAGTTTTTTATTACGGTAACACCTGTGGGTGTTTTGTCGTTAGAATCTGTGGTGTTAATTTGAATAAAGGTATCGCTATGCGTCATGAAATATGGCAACAACTTCGCGCCGAAGCAAAAGAGCTTGTTAGCCACGAGCCATTGCTAGCCAGTCATGTATATTCAAGTATTTTGAATCATGAATGTCTGGGCGCAGCTCTGAGTTTTATCGTGGCTAATAAACTGGCCGATGCAGTGGTATCAGCGTTTACGATTCGTGAACTATTTGATCAGGCCTTTGTTGATTGTGACAATATGCTCACTCATGTTGCTCATGACATTAAAGCGGTTAAAGACAGAGACCCAGCAGCGGATAGTTATCTAACGGTAATGCTAAACCTTAAAGGTTTTCATTCTATACAGGCACATAGGTTGGCGCATTGTTTGTGGCGACAAAACCGTAAAGAGCTGGCACGATTCATCCAGAGTCGAACCTCAGAAGTGTTTGGTGTAGATATTCATCCCGCGTGTAAAGTCGGTCACGGTATCATGTTTGACCATGCAACCGGTATCGTGATTGGTGAAACAGCACTAATTGAAGATAATGTATCTATTTTACAATCGGTTACGCTTGGAGGGACGGGTAACGAGCAAGGTGACAGACACCCTAAGATCAGAGCCGGTGTACTCATTGGCGCGGGGGCTAAAGTACTGGGGAATATCGAAGTTGGTGAAGGTGCTCGAATAGGTGCAGGTTCAGTTGTACTAAACCCTGTTGCTCCGCATACGACCGTGGTTGGTGTCCCAGCTAAAACTGTTGGTAAACCTTGCAGCCCTTGCCCTGCAGAGAGTATGAATCAAAACTTCTTAGAAGACAGTGATGACCCAAAGAATGAATCGCAAACCAGTGCTATGATTTAGAGGCTGCTGTGAGAGGGTTTATAGGATTGATCTTATTACTGTTTGCTTTCGCAATGGGGATCATGGTGGAGCGGTTATGGCTGGCTGCACCACCTACAGTAATTGAGAATCAGGGAATTGCGACAACACATCTACAGATGCCAAAGGAGAGGCGGTACATGCCTATACCTTCACCCTCTGACAAACCCGAACCACAAATAGAATCAGCAAACAGCACTATAGAGCAATTACAAGCGCAAAATCGTCAACTCCAGCAGCAACTTTTAGTTGCTCAACAACAAACAAGCGCGCCAGCGATACAGTTGGCTAATGGTGATTTAAGCGCTGTGTTATCGCAACAATATCAGCAGGAAGCTCGTGATGGATTGTGGGCTGACGAGTTAGAGTTACTGATCAACGACTTTCTCTATCAAAGCGACTTAAGTCATCTCGTTTCGTTATACAGCTATGGCTGTAAAACCACCGTGTGCCAGGTGGAGCTAGTCCCCAGCGTTCCCGTTGATGAATTTGACGAAGCAAACTGGCGGGCAGTCAGTAAAAAGTTGTTTGAGCAAAGTTGGTTCAAACGTTTTACGATGAGCACATCTTCTAGTACCAGCGACCGTATGCAGATTTACTTAAGTACTCAACAAGTGGTCGATCAATAAGGTTTTATATTCACTATATGGGAGTGAACTTCCCCATCGTGCAATCGAGTCACCAGCGGTTGTTGAGTGTTAACTTGTGCCACAGACTTGATAACCGATTGCTGTTGGCTGGTAATACTATAGCCACGTGCTAGTACATTCAAAGGGCTCACGCTATCGAGCCTAGCGGCGTAAAGAGCCAGTTGATTCTGGCGTAGCTGTTGTTGCTTTTGCATTGCTTGGATAAGCGCATTTTTAAGCTGTTGCAACTGTTGCGTGCTGTCTTGTAAACGTCGTTTTGGGTGCTGGTGGCTTAAGCGCTGCTTTACCAAACCAAGGTGGCTACTACGCTGGCTCTGCATTTGTAAAAATGCACGGCTTAAACGGCTCGACAATTCATCGACTCTTTGTTGCTGCTGCAATAATTGATTTTCAGGATGCTGCAATTTGAGTCGTTGTTCGAGCGTTGCACAGTAATGTCTGGCATGTTTGATAGCTTGCTGTACTTGTATATGAAGTGCGCGTTTGTACTGCATAAGTTGTTGCTGTAAAGCCATTTGGTCTGGGCTCACCAGTTCGGCAGCAGCAGATGGTGTCGCAGCTCTTAAGTCAGCAACATAATCACTGATGGTAGTATCTATCTCATGACCCACGGCACTGATCACGGGTAATTGGCTCGCAAAAATAGCACGAGCCAGCGGCTCTTCGTTAAAGCACCACATGTCTTCGAGTGAGCCGCCTCCTCGACCAATGATAAGTACGTCAACCTCGGCACGTTGATTTGCTATCGTTAATTTTTCAATCAACTGGAGGTGTGCTTCTTTGCCCTGTACTTGAGCGGGGTAAATGATGACTTCCAGTTGCGGCGCTCGGCGTTTGAGTACGGTTAAGATATCTTTGATAGCGGCCCCTGTGGCGGAGGTGATCACGCCAACTTTATTTATTTGGCTTGGCATTGGCTTTTTATGAGCGCTACTAAACAAGCCTTCTGCGGCTAAACGCATTTTTAGTTCATCGAATTGTTGTTTTAGCAAGCCTTCACCCGCTGCTTCCATCTTTTCAACAATAAGCTGATAATCACCCCGAGGCTCATACACAGAGACTCGTGCTTGTACCTCTACTTGAGCGCCATTGGTTGGCTTGTATTGACAGTAACGGTTATTACCGCGCCACATGGCCGCTTTAATTTGCGCCTTGTCATCTTTCAAAGAAAAATACCAATGTCCGGAAGCTGGGGCCACAAAGTTAGAAATCTCTCCACTGAGACGAATCGAAGCAAAACCTTGCTCCAAAATGCTTCTAATTTCTCTGTTTAGACGAGAAACGGTGTAAGTTGATGAGGCACCAGAATGAAAGCCAGACAATGACATAGAACGCTCCATAAAAAATTCACGGCTACTTTATCATATTTTTTGCGAAATATTATTTACTCCACCCCTGAACGCTGATAAAATTTCGCCGCAATTCCTTATACTCAGTTCCACGTGAGAGAAACCGCAACCATGCTAAGAATTGCAAAAGAAGCCCTAACCTTTGATGATGTGCTATTAGTTCCCGCACATTCTACTGTTTTACCTCATACAGCAAATCTATCAACGCGATTGACGCGTGGTATTACACTAAACCTGCCGCTTGTTTCTGCATCTATGGATACAGTAACAGAAGCTCGCCTTGCTATTGCGCTTGCGCAAGAAGGCGGAATTGGTTTTATTCACAAGAACATGACCATTGAAGAGCAAGCGCGCAATGTACGCAAAGTAAAAGCGTATGAAGCGGGCATTGTATCTTTTCCGGTTACTGTTTCTGCTGATCTAACGATTGCGCAAGCAAATGCATTAGCAGAAGAAAAAGGTTTTTCTGGATTTCCTGTAACTGGCAAAGATAATCAGTTAGAGGGGATCGTTACTAGCCGTGACATGCGTTTTGAGACAAAGCTTGATCAGCCTGTTTCAACCGTTATGACTACCAAAGAAAACTTGGTGACGGTTAAAGAAGGTGCTTCTCGCGAAGAGATCTTAGGTCTAATGCATGAGCATCGTATTGAAAAAATCCTAGTGGTTGATGATGCGTTTAAGCTCAGAGGCATGATCACGGTAAAAGATTACCAAAAGGCGCAGGACAAGCCTAACGCTTGTAAAGATGAGCAAGGCCGCTTGCGCGTGGGTGCGGCTGTGGGTGTAGGTGCAGGCACTGACGAGCGTATTGCAGCTTTAGTTGAAGCGGGTGTTGATGTATTGCTAATTGATACTTCACACGGTCATTCTCAAGGTGTAATTGACCGAGTTAAAGCAACCCGTGAAGCTTACCCTGACCTACAAATTGTAGCGGGTAACGTGGCAACTGCGGATGGCGCTATTGCGCTTGCTGACGCTGGTGCTGATGCTGTGAAAGTGGGGATTGGCCCAGGTTCAATCTGTACAACACGTATCGTTACTGGTTGTGGTGTACCGCAGATCACTGCAATTTCAGATGCGGTTGAAGGCTTAAAAGGTCGTGACATTCCTGTGATTGCCGATGGTGGTATTCGTTTCTCAGGTGATATTGTAAAAGCCCTTGTTGCGGGTGCATCTTGCGTCATGGTGGGCTCAATGCTTGCGGGTACTGAAGAGTCTCCGGGTGAAGTTGAACTTTATCAAGGTCGCTATTACAAGTCATACCGTGGCATGGGATCGCTTGGTGCAATGAATCAAAAAGAAGGTTCATCAGACCGTTACTTCCAAAAATCAAACGAAGCAGACAAGTTGGTGCCAGAAGGCATTGAAGGACGAGTTGCTTATAAAGGTCCAATCGCGACGATCATCCATCAGCAGGTTGGCGGTATCCGCAGTGCGATGGGTCTAACGGGTTGTGCAACGATTGCAGAACTAAATACTAAACCGCAGTTTGTACGTGTCACATCTGCGGGTATGGGTGAGTCTCATGTACACGATGTACAGATCACCAAAGAAGCCCCTAACTACCGTCTGGGCTAACACTCAAAAGTGGGCTAGCGATTGCTAGCTCTTCTTAATTTTAAGTAAAGCTGCCTATATATGCTTTACTGAATTTAGTCGTTTACTAACTAACGAGATTATCAATGAGCAAAGACATCCACGATTCCCGCATTTTGATCTTAGACTTTGGTTCGCAATACACGCAGCTAATTGCACGTCGTATACGTGAAATTGGTGTGTACTGTGAACTATGGGCTTGGGACGTTACCGAAGAGCAAATCCGTGAGTTTAATCCTCAGGGCATTATTTTATCAGGCGGTCCTGAGTCAACGACGTTAGAGAACAGCCCTCGTGCACCAGAGTACGTATTTAACGCTGGTGTGCCTGTATTGGGTGTTTGCTACGGTATGCAGACCATGGCGATGCAGTTAGGCGGTAAAGTACACAGCTCAGACAAGAAAGAGTTTGGCTATGCCCGTGTTGAAAAGGTTGGTAATTGTAAGCTATTTGACCAAATCCAAGATCATATCGAAGATGGTTTGGACTACCTTGATGTGTGGATGAGCCACGGCGATAAAGTAATTGATATTCCAGATTCTTTCGTTACTACAGCAAAAACTGAGACCTGCCCGCATGCTGCGATGTCATGGGAAGAAAAGCGCTTTTATGGTGTGCAATTCCACCCAGAAGTAACCCACACTCAGCAGGGCCAACGCCTGTTAGAGCGTTTCGTGATTGATATCTGTGCATGTGAAAAATTATGGACGCCAGCGCAAATCATTGAAGACGCAGTTGAGCGTATCAAAGAGCAAGTAGGTGATGACGAAGTGATCCTAGGCTTGTCTGGCGGTGTAGACTCATCGGTAGTAGCCATGCTTATTCACCGCGCAATTGGCGACAAGCTTACTTGTGTATTTGTTGATAACGGCTTACTTCGTTTAAATGAAGGTGAGCAGGTTATGGACATGTTCGGTGACAAGTTTGGCCTGAACATCATTAAAGTTGATGCCGAAGAGAGATTCCTTAAAGCACTTGAGGGGATTGACGAGCCAGAAGCAAAACGTAAATCTATCGGACACACATTTATAGAAGTATTCGACGAGCAGGCCAGTAAGCTGAAAAATGCGAAATGGTTGGCACAGGGCACGATTTATCCTGACGTTATTGAATCTGCTGCATCGGCAACAGGTAAGGCACATGTGATTAAATCTCACCACAATGTGGGCGGTCTACCTGAAGATATGGAAATGGGTTTGGTAGAACCATTACGTGAGTTGTTCAAAGATGAAGTACGCAAGATTGGTCTAGAGCTAGGTCTACCTTATGATATGCTTTACCGTCACCCGTTCCCAGGTCCAGGTCTAGGTGTTCGCGTTCTCGGCGAGATCAAAAAAGAGTACTGTGATCTACTACGTCGAGCGGACGCTATCTTCATTGAAGAGTTACATAAAGCTGACCTTTACCACAAAGTTTCGCAAGCATTCACGGTATTCTTACCAGTTCGCTCTGTGGGCGTGATGGGGGACGCACGTAAATATGATTGGGTCGTATCACTGCGTTGTGTTGAAACTATCGACTTTATGACAGCACGCTGGTCACACTTACCTTATGAGTTCTTAGGTCAGGTGTCTAATCGTATCATCAATGAAATCGATGGCATTTCTCGTGTGGTATATGATATTTCAGGTAAACCACCCGCAACGATAGAGTGGGAATAATCATTTCAGCACTAACATAGGGTGTAAATCTAAGGGCGAGTTAAACGATATTCGCCCTTTTGTTTATTTTAGAAGCAGTTAAACGCTATTTTTATAATTTTTCTTTACCTTTGGAAAAACCTCTTTATAATGCGTCGACATTGCAGGGGCGTAGTTCCAATTGGTAGAACAGCGGTCTCCAAAACCGATGGTTGCGGGTTCGAGTCCTGCCGCCCCTGCCACTTCTTTTTAATTTTGCTTTATATTCTTCAAAGCAGTATATTCCCAAATTATTAATACTCAGTACAACAGGCAACTATGCACTCTTTGTATGCTGAAATCTTGGATATCACACCGCTTGTTTTAAATAATCGTTATTGTGTTAGCGATGCTAATCAGAACGAATGCGAAACGGTTGAACGATGCCATCTCAGTCCTCTACTGTGGGAAGATATTAAGCTCGCTACAGCACGCGAATTACATAATGTGTTCAAAGCACAGAGTATTGAGATCCAAGGTACTTCGTTGTATTTACCTGCAGAACAATTATCCAGTGCGCAAAAGCGTCAGTTATGGGCCTTACTTAGTGAATAAATTAGTACAGCGTAACGTATTAACCGACGTTGTGTTTGAACAGCTGATGAGCGTTGAAACCGCATGTCATGAATTTCCGTGGTCAGCAAATACCATGCAATCATGCCTAAGCGGCCGTTATTTTAATGGTGCAATATTCGAACAAGAGCAGCTAATTGGATTTTACATCGGTGAGGTCGCCGGGCCTGATCACACCTTAATGGACATTTGTGTAGCGCCAGCTTACCAACGTCAAGGTGTGGCCAAGACACTGTTAACAGATTTTATCACAGTCAGTGAAGAAGCCGGTGCTGAAAACTTGTTTTTAGAGGTACGCGCATCTAATCAAGGTGCGATTGCGTTGTATCAATGGGCTGGGTTTAGTGAAGTCGGTATACGTAAAAACTACTATCCAAGTGCCAATGGCAACGAAGATGCAATCCTAATGGCGATGACGCTTAACTTCGGCTCTCAGAGTAGTCTTTAGTTGACTCGCAGATCTGCTGCTTAAGCGTATAATTTATGGCCTCAGTTAATGACAGCATAGCATAGTGCCACTGATTCTCATCATTGGTGCGTAGCATCTGCTCTAGTTGGTCCGCAGCACTGTGAATATTCGTAAAGCCAAAGCAGCCTGCGCTACCTTTAAGGCTATGTGCTAAAGCTCTCAAAGATTCCCAGTCACCACGCTGATAATATTGTTTGAGCTGCGCAAGGTATTCAGGGAGCTTTTGGTTGTAGTTGTGCGCAATTTGTGCAAATTTCTCACTTTTGAGTAATGAGTCCCACTTTGACTCGCTAGCGGCTTGAAGCTGTAAGTGTTTCAGTAACACCTTTCCTAATTGCTCTCTATCGATTGGTTTGGCGAGCGTAGCATCACAACCAGCCTTTAAGTAAGATTCTATATCGTGCTTCATCACATTGGCCGTCAAAGCGATGATAGGGCCGTCATAAGCGGCATGGCGCAACATCTGAGTTGCTTCAAGCCCTCCCATTACAGGCATTTGCATGTCCATTAAAATGAGCTGATAGTCGTTAATCAGCGCTTTTTCTACGGCTTGTGCACCATTGTCTACAATGTCAGGGGTGATCCCCCAAGCATTCAGCAGCAGGGCGATCAGTTCTTGGTTATCAAGATTGTCTTCTGCCAATAAGATACGGGCGTTTACATGAATATCTGCAAACTCTTGGGTAATATTTTCCTTAGTCTGTTGTACTTCGAGGGTGTTTTGCATTTGTGGTGGAGTATCATCTTGATAGTTGCCCGCAATGGTGATGACAAACTGACTACCTACGCCTTGTTCGCTCTTAACCATTACATCGCCACCAAGCAGTTGTGCTAAATTTTTTGCGATGCATAGCCCCAAGCCCGTACCGCCAAAGCGGCGTGTAATGGTGCTATCTGCTTGCTCAAATGGCTTAAATACTCTACTTATTTCGCCTTGTGACATGCCAATACCAGTATCTTCAACAATAAACTTAAAGTGCTCAGTAGACACATCATAAGAAACGTCGATGGTGACTTTGCCGTATTCTGTAAATTTTACGGCATTACTACAAATATCAATTAAGATTTGCTTTACTCGAGTTGCGTCACTATACAACACTTTAGGGATAGGAAACTGGTAATTGATGGAAAAAGACAGCTGCTTTTGCTCACTCATCGGGATGATTATGTCAGCAACATCTTCCATCAATGGCTGAACTTCAACCTCGCTGCATTCAACGGCGAGCTTTTCCGCCTCTATTTTTGATAAATCTAGAATATTGTTAATTAATTCAAGCAAGTGCTTTGAGTTACGCAACATGGTTTCTAGGTGCTTTTGGTTGCATTGGGTATCACGGTTGTTGATTAGCTGCTCTGTAAAGCCAATAATGGCCGTCAGTGGGGTACGAATTTCGTGACTCATATTCGCTAAAAAGCGGCTTTTTAACTCGTTAGCTTGCTCAGCTTGCGTAAAAGCAGTTTCTAACTGTTGGTTCATACGTTCAAGGGCAAATGTGCGGTTATCAACCTTCTCTTCAAGGTGTAGTTTGTAGTCTTCAAGCTCTCCTTGAAAGTCTCTAATTTGTTTAACCATATGGTTAAAGTCTCTAAACAGCTTACCTACTTCATCTTTATTGTCATTTGGTAAGTATACGCTGAGATCACCATCCCCCACACGATGGCTAGCTTCACCCAACAGTTCAATTGGGTTGATCAGAAAGCGCCTTACGACAATCAGTACCAAAATAGGGAGCGCGATTATGGATAGCAAAACAATGAGTGCAGTGAGATTTTTAATTGCCTGCCCAGACTCGTACAGTACATGCTTAGGAATCGCAGATAAGTAGTAGTAATCATCACTCAATTGCACTGCATAGCTGATCATGTCTAGTTTATTAATACTCGGCAAATTGAGGTTCGTCAGCTCTTCTTGATCTGCGAGATTATGAACTTGATCTACCTCTTGTGATTGTAAAGTTTGTGCGTATAAAGCCGGTGCGGAACTGAATAGGATTTTACCTTCACCGGTGATTAGTAAGTTAAGAGCATTGTCGTACGGAGACTCTAAAATAGAATAATTGATGATTGAAGGGTCTACACGTACCACAACGTAGCCTGCCAAAGTAGCTTGATTAGCTGAGCTATTTACTGCAAAGACTTGCTGCACAAAGTATAAGTGTGTCATGCCATTATCGGTGGGGATCATAAAGTACTGCTGGCGCAAATTGCTTTTGCGTACCTGATTGAAAAAAGCGTACCCTTGTGGCGGTAGGTGCAAGTTATTGGCGAGATAAGCAGTGCTGCGACCTTGTTGATCGACCAGATTAATACTGAAAATATCAGGATATGCCTCAGTATAACTGGCGAATACGTTTTGTAGTGCTACACGGCGTTGCTCAGTAGTATCCGAATCAAGATGGCGTACACCGAGGTAATTGTTGAGCACAGGTGAAGTTGACAGCAATTTGGTTGTTGATTGATATATATCGATATAATTGAGAATTTTTTGCTGTTGTTGCTCAACAAAGCGGCTGACGGTAAGTTTGGCTTGCTTTTGTGTTGAGCTAGTCACATTCGACAATGTAAAACCACCAAGAAACAATGAGGGTAGCACCACTAAAGGGGTAATGTAGCGTAGCAGTTTTATGCTTAACTTACTTATTTTCATGGCGTTACGATAATTTCCCTATGAAAATCATATCGGTCTATTCGGGTTTAAGAATACGGTCAATTTAAAGCTTTTTTACGTTGTTACTGCTAAAAATATGTTTGTTTAAAGTAGCAGATGTATTGTCAACCTTAGGCTATCACTGTAGACCAAATTGTCAGGAACTGACAATACAATTGCAAAAATGCAAGAATTGAAAACAAGCACTTATGTTTAATACAAGCTTGTGTGTTGTTGTTGCTAACAAACCATGTGCAGTGCCTGTATTCAATTGATATGAGTGGGATTCAATAGAACGGTTTGAGCTGATGAAGGGGTGTTCTGGTAAAGAGAGTGTGTAAAGCGCAAATTCTCGCCCAATAACTTAATCTGGCGGCTTTTTTGCCCCGTCTAAAACAGGTATAATCGGCAAAATTTTAACTTGTTTCGCAAACAGAACTGCGAGCACACAGGGCTAAAGCTGCTTACATGTCAAATATCGTTAATGAAATACACAAGCGACGCACGTTCGCTATTATCTCGCACCCGGATGCGGGTAAAACCACCATCACCGAAAAAGTTTTATTGTTCGGAAAGGCGTTGCAAAAAGCAGGTACCGTAAAAGGGCGCGGGTCGAACCAACATGCTAAATCTGACTGGATGGAAATGGAAAAAGAGCGTGGTATCTCAGTAACGACCTCTGTGATGCAGTTTCCTTACAATGACGCTTTAGTTAACTTACTCGATACGCCAGGACACGAAGATTTCTCGGAAGACACATATCGTACACTTACGGCTGTTGACTCTTGTTTGATGGTGATTGATGCCGCAAAGGGTGTTGAGGATCGTACGCGTAAGCTAATGGAAGTCACCCGTCTGCGTGATACACCTATCGTTACCTTTATGAACAAGCTTGACCGCGATATTCGTGACCCAATGGAGCTGTTGGACGAAGTTGAAACAGAGTTAAACATCGCTTGTGCACCAGTATCATGGCCTATTGGGTGTGGTAAAGAGTTTAAAGGGGTATACCACATTCACCGCGATGAAACGATTTTGTATCAAACGGGTCAAGGCCACACGATTCAAGAAAAACGAATTGTTAAAGGCTTGGATAACCCAGAGCTTGATCAGGCTGTAGGCGCAGAGCTTGCGGAGCAACTGCGTGAAGAACTTGAGTTAGTGATTGGTGCGTCACATGAGTTTGATCAAGAGTTGTTTTTAAAAGGTGAGCTGACGCCAGTTTTCTTTGGTACAGCATTAGGTAACTTCGGTGTCGATCATATGTTAGATGGTCTGACCGAGTGGGCACCGGCACCGATGCCTCGCCAGACCGAAGAGCGTGAAGTAAAAGCTGAAGAAGAGAATTTCAGTGGGTTTGTATTCAAGATTCAGGCGAATATGGACCCTAAACACCGCGACCGTATCGCGTTTATGCGTATCGTATCGGGCAAATATAGCCAAGGTATGAAGATGAATCACGTGCGTATTGGTAAGCAAGTGAGTATTTCCGATGCGGTAACCTTTATGGCGGGCGACCGTGAACGTGCAAATGACGCGTTTGCGGGTGACATTATTGGCTTGCATAACCACGGCACCATTCAAATTGGTGATACGTTTACGCAAGGTGAGAAATTAAAATTCAGTGGTATTCCTAACTTTGCGCCTGAGTTATTCCGCCGTATTCGTTTAAAAGATCCACTCAAGCAAAAGCAGTTGTTAAAAGGCTTGGTACAACTTTCTGAAGAAGGTGCTGTGCAGGTATTTAGACCTTTAATTAATAACGACTTGATAGTTGGTGCTGTGGGTGTACTGCAGTTCGATGTGGTTGTCGCTCGTTTAAAAGCAGAATACAACGTTGATGCAATTTATGAGAGTGTCAATGTACAAACGGCTCGTTGGGTTAGCTGTTCAGATGAAAAGAAAATGGCGGAATTTAGACGTAAATGTGAGTCAAACTTGGCACTGGATGGGGGAGATAACCTGACATATATCGCGCCAAGCCGTGTAAATCTGAATTTATCTATGGAGCGCTACCCAGACGTTGAGTTCCATCATACTCGTGAACACTAAGCCGCATACAAAGGATAAAGCATGAACATTAAAACGATTCTAATTGAAAAAGCCAATGCGGCCATGGTGGCTGCGGGGATCCCTGAAGGAACTAACCCAGCAGTAACACAAAGTACGCGTGCGCAGTTTGGTGACTACCAAATTAATGGCGCGATGGGCGCGGCAAAAGCGCTGAAAACCAACCCAAGAGAGCTGGCACAAAAAATTATCGATAATCTAGATGTGAGTGATATTGCTGCACGAACAGAAATCGCAGGGCCTGGTTTTATCAATATTCATTTAAAACCAGAGTTTTTATCCGCCAGTTTAGCTGCGGCTAACAAAGACGCTAAACTTGGTGTGTCTGAGCATCAACCTGCTAAAAAGGTTGTGGTCGATTACTCATCACCAAACCTTGCGAAAGAAATGCACGTTGGTCACTTACGTTCGACCATCATTGGTGATTCAGTGGTGCGTGCACTTGAGTTTCGTGGTGACACCGTGATCCGCCAAAACCACATGGGGGATTGGGGAACACAATTTGGGATGTTGATAGCACACCTTGAAGATTTGTTAAATCAAGGTGTTGACCTTGAAAATGTCGCATTGGCTGACCTTGAAAGTTTCTACCGTGACGCCAAGAAACGCTTTGATGAAGAAGAAGGCTTCGCAGACAAAGCACGTGACTATGTTGTGAAGCTACAAAGTGGTGACGAGCACTGTAAAAAACTTTGGCAAATGTTTATCGATACCTCAGTGAAGCACTCTGAAGAAGTATACGAGAAGCTAAACGTGACGCTTACACGTGACGACATCATGGCTGAGAGTGCCTACAATGATCGCCTAGCTGGTGTGATTGACTTACTCAAGTCAAAAGGCATTGCAGTTGAAGACCAAGGCGCACAGGTGGTTTTCTTAGATGAACTGGCGAACAAAGACGGTGAACCTTCGGTCTTTATTGTACAGAAATCGGGTGGCGGCTTCTTGTATTCCACCACAGACTTAGCGGCATGTGACTATCGCTCGAACGAATTAGATGTTGATCGTATTCTAATTTTTGTGGATGCCCGCCAAGGCTTACACTTCAACCAAGTTGAGATCACGGCGCGTAAAGCGGGCCTGTTAAAAGACAAAACAACTTATGAGCCAAGCCTATTCGGTACGATGATGGGAGATGATGGTAAACCATTTAAAACCCGTACTGGTGGTACCGTTAAATTGGCAGACTTGTTAGAAGAAGCCGTTAGTCGTGCTACAGACAAGTTAGCGAACAGAGACTCTGGCTTATCGGATGAAGAACGCAAGGAAATCGCTCGAAAAGTAGGTATTGGCGCAGTTAAGTATGCAGATTTATCTAAGCACCGTACCAGTGATTATATCTTCAACTGGGATACCATGCTCAGTTTTGAAGGTGCAACAGCGCCTTACTTGCAATATGCCTATACGCGTGTACGTAGTATTTTCCGTAAAGCGGGTGTTGATAGCACGGCATTGAATGCGCCAATCAGTATTGTTGAGCCACAAGAAAAAACATTGGCGCTTAAATTGCTGCAGTTGGAAGAAGTACTTGATCTGATGATCAATGAAGCAACACCGCACGTATTGTGTGGCTACTTGTATGAGTTAGCAAGTTTGTATATGACTTTCTACGAGGCTTGTCCAATTCTAAAAGACGATGTGGCAGATGATGTGCGTGATAGCCGCTTAATGCTTTGTAACCTAGTTGCCAATACCTTGCGCACCGGCTTAGAACTGTTGGGTATTGAAGTGATGGAGCAAATGTAAATTCGCATTCGCTTAGTTACATAGCCTCGTAGAGGTGTTAATCTAAAAGCCGCATAGAACCTTGTTTATTGCGGCTTTTTTGTAAGGAAAAATCATGAAGCT
The DNA here is from genome assembly GCF_021654245.1 of Pseudoalteromonas sp. MMG022. Lineage (NCBI taxonomy): Bacteria > Pseudomonadati > Pseudomonadota > Gammaproteobacteria > Alteromonadales > Pseudoalteromonadaceae > Pseudoalteromonas > Pseudoalteromonas sp. MMG022. The sequence goes on from NZ_JAKFZQ010000006.1 coordinate 137,285, forward strand.
TGAAGATATTCGTCGCGAATACACAAAAGGTGGGCTGCGCAGAGAAATGCTAGCGCAAACCCCTGTTTTGCAGTTTGAGCAATGGCTACAGCAAGCTGTTGAAGCAAAGTTTGCAGATCCAACAGCCATGGTGGTGGCAACGGTAGATGAGCATGGTCAACCGTCACAGCGCATCGTGTTATTAAAACACTTAGATGACAATGGCTTTGTGTTTTTTACCAACACAGGGTCGCGCAAAGCGCAAGAAATCAAGGGCAACAATAAGGTTTGTTTGCATTTCCCATGGCAAGAAATTGAACGACAAGTCATCGTATATGGACAAGCAAAGCCACTGTCGACTGCAGCGGTGGCCAAATATTTCTTATCACGTCCAGCCGAGAGTCAAATTGCTGCGTGGGCCTCACAGCAGTCTCGTCCGGTTTCCTCACGTAAAGCCTTAATGGAGACCTTTCATAGTATGAAAGCCAAGTTTTCCAAAGGAGAGATCCCTTTACCTGATTTCTGGGGCGGCTACTGTGTTGAGCCATCCAAGGTTGAGTTTTGGCAAGGTGGTGAGCATCGTTTACACGATCGCTTTATGTATATCAAGCAAAGCGATGGTAGTTGGGAAATCGACAGGCTCAACCCTTAAAAAAGTATAAGGCAGCCATGCGTGCTGCCATACAACCTTAGAGCATTTATACTTACCTTCATAATGTGCAGCTATTAAGGTGAACATGCACTTCATTGATACTCATTGTCACTTAGACTTTACCGAGTTTAAACTTGATCTCGAACAGCAGCTGGCGCACGCGCACGCGTTAGGGGTTGATTATTTTGTTGTGCCTGGCATTACAATAAAGCAAAGCGAATCATTACTGGCATTTTCTGAGCGTTATTCGCAATGCCGAGTTGCTGCGGGGCTGCATCCGTACTTTATTGACCAACACACGGATGAGGCGCTGCATCAGCTTATATTATTTGCCCAAAACAATAAGCATCACTTGGTGGCTATTGGGGAGTGCGGTATAGATGGCACATGCCCACAATTACCATGGCAACAAGCACTTTTTGCGGAGCAGATTAAACTCAGCAATATGCTGCAACTGCCTTTGATTGTGCACCATCGACAAAGTCATCACTTAATCGCACAAACTTTCAAGCAAACGCCGCCTAAGTTTGGCGGGGTGATCCATGCTTTTTCTGGGTCTTTACAACAAGCGCAGTATTACATCAAGCAAGGCTTCAAGCTTGGAGTAGGTGGCACCATAAGTTATGAGCGGGCAAGCAAGACCAGAAAAGTGTTTAGCCAAGTACCGTTAGAATGTTTGCTACTTGAAACCGATGCGCCATCCATGCCCTTGTCGGGGCATCAGGGCAAGGTTAATGAGCCTAGGCGTTTGTTAGATGTATTTGAGTATTTATGTCAATTGCGTAGCGAGCACCCCGAGCAAATAGCACGGCAACTTTACTTGTCATCTTGTACGCTTTTTCGGATCTGACGTTTTACTTCCCAGCCTTTTAATGCGCGACCAATTTGCCAAGTAAATACGCCTGTGATAAGTAACATGAGCAGCACCATACGGCCCAACTCATGGAAATGATAATGGCTTTGGCTCATCGCGGACTGAGTTAAGTACACCATGCTGACAAACCCAAGTGGTCTGCCATTGGCGGTGATCGGCTCAACCACCGAGGTTTTAAGTTTACTGATGCCTGGTAACTGTTGAGGTAAACCGTAGGTATTATCATGTTGTGTAAAGCCTTCACTCGCAACAATCAGCTCTCCCGTGTTGTTATAAATGGCGATACTGAGTACATTTTTGTCACTTTCCAGATGTTGGCTAAGCTGTTTTAACAAAGGTGCGTCTTCTTTGATAAGAGGTTGGGCGGCATTAAGTGCCAGTTGACGCGCTAGGCTGCGAGCATTCATATCAGCCTGTTTGTACAATAATTGATGTGATTGAAAGCTGGTATTAAAGGCAAGCCACGTTAGGGTAACAAAGCAAGCCGCCGCAACCATCAAACGTACTAATCGACGGCCTCGTGAAGACTTTAATAAATCAATTGCTTGTGTATTTTTCATATTACCTATGTTGGTTGCTGACAGTATCATTGATAGATGTTAAAAAGGGCGAGTCTGTTACTTAGGAGCTTATGTATGCCAACCTCTAGCCTTGTGCAATTACCTGATCATGATTTATCTCATATCTTCACTTTAGCAAAATGGTACCGAATTGAAAGTGCACAGTGCTTATTAAGCGATATGACTCCTGATAGCCAAAAAGGCGTGTTTATCACCTTGTTTGGCGAGCAGTTAACAACCGCGAAGCTGCAAAACTTTCTGGCATTTTTACACGACTCGGACCTGCCAGTTAGCGCCATATGTCAATATCACCCACACCCTGCATTACCAGAAGCTATGGTGATGTATGTTGATAAGCGCTATGTGCCAGAGGTAACCGAGCAACTCAAGCAACAGCTCAGAGAGGCGGCACATTCACTGGCGCTACAGTGTGCTATTTTGGCAAACCCTGCAACTATTTCAAAAGCCGGGCTACTGGTGATGGACATGGACTCTACCGCGATAGAGATTGAGTGTATTGACGAAATTGCTCGTCTAGCCAATGTTTATGATGAAGTTGCAAAAGTAACGGCTCAGGCAATGGCTGGACAGCTCGCTTTTAGTGATAGTTTGCATCAACGGGTCAGTAAGTTGGCAGGCATAGAGCTGAGTTTAATCAAAGAGTTAAAGAATAACCTGCCGTTAATGGATGGTATAAAAACATTATGTACTCACCTGAAGCAACATGGTTGGCATTTGTATATTGCCTCGGGCGGTTTTACTTGGTTTGCAGAAGCTTTGTTAGCACCACTACAACTCGATGGGTGTTATGCCAATGAGCTTGAAATCGCTGACGAGCACTTAACTGGAAAGGTGCTTGGAGAGGTGGTAGACGCACAGAAGAAGGCCGACATACTAAATATTTTGACGCAACAGCATGGCTTGAATAAGTCTCAAACTGTAGCAATGGGCGATGGCGCAAATGACTTGCTAATGATGGCTCAAGCCGGTACTGGGGTTGCTGTGCACGGCAAGCCTAAGGTTGTTGCTCAAGCGGATGCAGCGATCTGTGAAGGGTCACTACTACAAGTCCTTTATTTGCTATCTATTCCGCTTTAAACGCGTTATAGAAATCGTGAATAAGCGCTATATGCTAGGTAAGTAAAGTGAATATTTTATGTGAATAATAGTTTGGGATAGTCTGACCGATAACCTATAAAAGTTCATTAAGAAAAGGATATTTTTTATGAAAGTAAATGCCAGTCAACTGATTGAGATAGGTGCTTTAGCAAATAAAGGCACTTCAAAATCAGTTAATCAGGAAAATACCACCACTGTGCAAAACAGTGATCTTAAACTTGCGGCTGATACTTACCACGGTTCCAAAGAGCAGATCCCAGATGCCACGTGTAGTAGACCTATTGTTTTGGGAGAAGCTCAGGATCTTATAGAAGAGCCAGAACAGACAAGTGCGAGACTCAATGAAGCCTATTACCAACTCTACTTTAACGGTGATATGTACAAAGCGGCTGATGAATTGGCCGGGGAATATAACCAGTTTATGAGTGAGCTGACTAGCAGTGACCCACAACTTGCTCAAAAAGACTGGGCATTCTCAGTTGATAAAGAAGGGGCGATTAAGGTCTCTGGGCAGCTAAGCGCTGATCAAATCAGCTATCTTGAAGATAAATTGAATGCAAATGAAAAGTTCGTGCAGCTGGCCAATGATGTTAAAGATAACTTCTTGAAGTATACCGAACTTGAGCGTGGTCCAAGCGAGCAAGGAACCAGTGAATACTGGGGGAAGTATGATGTGAACAACGAGAACTTTTCACAAATCATTGATATGAGAGCCTTGGTGAAAGAGCAAAGCACGGAAGATGACGTCAGCGCACGTATTGGCTATAACCTAAATATGTTTGGCTTCATTGATAATATTTCATCGCAGTTAAGAACCAAAGCGCAAGCAACATACGCCGCGTAAAGCTTGATAAAAACTTGAATGATAAGCAATGGAGTAACTACCATTATTATTACAGCTATCGCGATTACAGCCTCATTTGGTGTTCCGCCCAAACCTCACACAGCTAAGAACTATTATATCTATCGCGTTTTCTCCTAGTAAAGAATAGGTTCTAAGTTAATGGCACTTGATATTTCACTTTTAAGATTGGATATCTACACATGGCTGGCATACAGTTGGTATCGGCGAGCATCAATTTTAGTGCCTATATATTTTCGATTGGTATGTGTTGGTGGATGATCCCTCTTTAATTTCAAACTGGTCAGACCTTTTTTATAAACCTAGGAAATTCGATATTTTTGTATAAAGTTTACACTTTAACTATGCACTTTCAGTGGGTATTTATACGCAGATTTTTGACAGTGTTCATTGATTTTGATAACGTATTGTGCAAATTTGGTATGACCAATTTACCTTTTGGTTTTAATGGATCGGCTAACCACAAATAGTTGAGGTTAGCAGTACACTGAAATTCGGCGTTAGATCAATGTCTTTAAAGATAAAAGCAGCGAAGTTATCCGATGTTATTTTAGAACAGCTTGAGAATATGATCCTTGAGGGTTCTTTAATGCCAGGAGAAAAGTTGCCCCCTGAGCGCGAGCTTGCTAAGCAATTTGAAGTATCGAGACCTTCACTACGCGAAGCAATTCAAAAGCTCGAAGCAAAGGGCCTAGTAACACGCCGTCAAGGCGGAGGAACTTACGTTAAGAATCAATTGGAAGAAGGGCTGACAGATCCGTTATTTGACTTGATCAGCAAGCACCCTGAATCACAATTTGATTTACTTGAGTTTCGTCATGCCCTTGAAGGGATTGCCGCTTATTATGCAGCGCTACGCGGTACCGATACAGATTTCGAAAAGGTGCAAAACAGCTTTGATAGCATCGCTCAAGCACAAGGGGATCTTGCCCAAACTGCAGCGGCTATTAATGCCTTTCATTTTACGGTGGCAGAAGCCTCACATAACGTGGTGTTGTTACATTTAATGCGAGGTATGCAATCGTTACTTGAGCAGAATGTGTTGCAGAACTTAACGGTATTGGTGCAAAAATCAGAAGTAAGTGAGCAACTGGCTGAGCATAGAAGAGTGTTGTTGGAGGCCGTTATTAATGGCAACCCTGAGCAGGCACGTTTAGCCAGTAACGCGCACTTAGCGTTTATTGAAGAAGCATTACTTGAAGCGGGCAAAGAGCGTTCGCGCATCGAGCGTAGCTTAAGACGTACAAAACAGCAGTAAGCGTGCTGATCACATTAAAACTGAATAATAAATTCGTATTTTAAACATAAGGAAAATTCCATATGTCTGAAGTCAATAAATTTGACGTAGACGCGTTAGAAACCCAAGAGTGGTTGCAAGCGCTTGAGTCGGTAGTAAAAGAAGAAGGTGTTGAGCGCGCGCAGTTCTTGTTAGAGCAAGTACTTGAGCAAGCACGTCTAGAAGGCGTAGATATGCCAACTGGCACAACTACTAACTATGTGAATACTATTCCAGCGGACCAAGAACCTGCTTATCCAGGTGATGTAAACATTGAGCGTCGTATTCGTTCAATCATTCGTTGGAATGCCATCATGATCGTATTACGTGCGTCAAAGAAAGATTTAGAACTTGGCGGACATATGGCGTCTTACCAGTCGTCAGCAGCGTTCTATGAAATGTGTTTCAATCACTTCTTCCGTGCACCTAACGAGGTTGACGGTGGTGACTTAGTTTATTATCAAGGTCATATTTCACCGGGTATCTATGCTCGCGCATTTTTGGAAGGTCGTTTAACTGAAGAGCAGTTAGATAACTTCCGTCAAGAAGTGGATGGTAAAGGTATTTCATCTTACCCACACCCTAAACTGATGCCTGAATTTTGGCAATTCCCTACCGTTTCTATGGGGCTTGGACCAATCGCATCTATCTATCAAGCGCGTTTTCTAAAATACCTTGATGGCCGTGGCTTAAAAGATACCAAGAACCAGCGTGTTTACGCGTTCTTAGGCGATGGTGAAATGGATGAACCAGAATCACGTGGTGCGATCTCTTTTGCCGCGCGTGAAAAGCTGGATAATCTTTGTTACCTAATCAACTGTAACCTACAACGTCTAGATGGCCCTGTAATGGGTAATGGCAAGATCATTCAAGAGCTTGAAGGTCTATTCAGAGGTGCAGGTTGGAACGTGATCAAGGTAGTATGGGGTTCGGGCTGGGACAAACTACTGGCAAAAGACACCACAGGTAAACTACTACAGTTGATGAACGAAACCATCGACGGTGACTATCAAACTTACAAAGCAAAAGACGGCGCATACGTACGTGAGCACTTCTTTGGTCGTTACCCAGAAACTGCGGCACTGGTTGCAGATATGACCGACGAAGAAATTTTTGCACTGAAACGCGGTGGTCATGAGCCTTCTAAGTTGTACGCAGCATTTAAATCTGCGCAAGAAACGAAAGACCGTCCAACGGTTATCCTAGCTAAAACTGTTAAAGGTTACGGCATGGGTGAAGCGGCGGAAGGTAAAAACATCGCACACCAAGTTAAGAAAATGGATATGACACACGTAGAGCACCTACGTTCACGTCTAGGTCTACAAGACTTGGTGTCAGACGAAGAGCTGGTTAACCTACCGTACTTGAAGCTTGAAGAAGGTTCAAAAGAGTTCGAGTACCTGCATGCTCGTCGTAAAGCACTACACGGCTATACGCCACAGCGTTTACCTAACTTTACTCAAGCGTTAACGCTACCAGAAGTCAACGCGTTTGAGCCACTGCTACAAGAGCAAAAACGTGATATTTCAACGACTATGGCATTTGTTCGTGCGTTAAACGTATTGCTAAAAGATAAAAACATTGGTCAAAACATTGTACCTATCATCGCTGATGAAGCGCGTACATTTGGTATGGAAGGTTTATTCCGTCAAATCGGTATTTACAATCCACATGGTCAGAACTACACGCCACAAGACCGTGACATCGTTTCTTACTACAAAGAAGCAACATCGGGTCAGGTACTACAAGAAGGTATCAACGAGCTAGGTGCCATGTCGTCATGGGTTGCTGCTGCAACATCATACAGCACCAACGACTTGCCGATGATCCCATTCTACATTTACTACTCTATGTTTGGTTTCCAACGTGTTGGTGACATGGCATGGATGGCGGGCGACCAACAGGCACGTGGTTTCTTACTGGGTGCAACGGCAGGTCGTACGACGCTAAATGGTGAAGGTTTACAACACGAAGACGGTCACTCACATATTCAAGCGGGCACCGTACCTAACTGTATCTCTTATGACCCAACATTCGGTTATGAAGTGGCAGTGATTCTACAAGACGGTATTCGTCGTATGTACGGTCCTGAGCAAGAAAACGTGTTCTACTACCTAACATTGATGAACGAAAACTACCACCAGCCAGCCATGCCAGAAGGCGCTGAGGAAGGTATTCGTAAAGGTATTTACAAGCTTGAGAGCAATTCAGGCGACAAAGCGCATGTTCAGCTAATGGGCTCAGGCACTATCTTAAATGAAGTACGCAAAGCGGGCGTGATCTTAAGTGAAGAGTACGGTGTTGGTTCTGATGTGTTCTCTGTGACGTCATTCAATGAACTAACGCGTGATGGTCAAGATGCAGAGCGTTTCAATATGCTAAACCCTGAGTCTGAAGCAAAAGTACCTTACATTGCGACTGTTATGAGCGAGTCACCAGCCATTGCTGCTACTGACTACATGAAGAACTATGCTGAGCAGGTACGTGCCTTTATGCCAAGTGCTTCATACAAAGTGTTAGGTACGGATGGTTACGGTCGTTCAGACAGCCGTGAGAATCTACGTCGTCACTTTGAAGTGAATGCTGGATACGTTGTTGTTGCAGCACTTACTGAGCTTGTTAAGCAAGGCAAAGTTGAGAAGTCAGTAGTCGTTGAAGCTATCAAGAAATTTGATATCGATACGACCAAAACTAACCCACTTTACGCATAAGGGGCGTTACTAATGACAATCGAAATTCATGTTCCAGATATTGGTGCTGATGAAGTTGAAGTTACTGAGATCCTAGTAAAAGTTGGGGATTCGGTTAGCGAAGAACAATCACTTATCACGGTAGAAGGCGATAAGGCATCAATGGAAGTACCTGCTGCACAAGCAGGTACTGTTAAAGAGATCAAAATTAGCGAAGGTGACACGGTATCGACTGGCTCACTTATCATGATCTTTGATGCCGCTGATGGTGAACAGCAACAAGACAGCGAAGCAAAATCTGACGATCAGCCTGCACCGGCTTCGGCGGGCGCAACCGAGTTACAAGAGGTACATGTACCAGATATTGGTGGTGACGAAGTTGAAGTGACTGAAATCATGGTTGCCGTTGGTGACAAAGTTGAGGCAGAGCAGTCAATCTTAAACGTAGAGGGTGATAAAGCTTCTATGGAAGTACCGGCACCATTTGCCGGTACAGTAAAAGAGATTAAAGTCGAAGTTGGCGGCACAGTGTCAACGGGGTCTTTGGTCTTTGTGTTTGAAACAGGGGCAGCGGCCAATGATTCAGACCAATCAGAGTCAAAGTCAGAAACTGCTAATACGGCAACATCGTCTGAAGTAAAAGAAGTTCACGTGCCAGATATTGGTGGCGATGAAGTTGAAGTGACCGAAGTAATGGTATCGGTAGGCGATAGCGTTGAAGCGGATCAATCAATCCTGAACGTTGAAGGCGATAAAGCGTCAATGGAAGTACCAGCGCCATTTGCGGGTACTGTTAAAGAGGTGAAGGTTGCTGTTGGCGATAAAGTGTCTACTGGGTCACTAATTTTTGTATTTGAAGTAGCGGGTAGTGCGCCACAAAAGGCCGCAGATAAGCCTGCTGAATCTAAGCCTGCACCGGCTTCAAGCACCGCGCCAAAATCAGCAGCGCCAGCTGCATCAAGTGTAAAAGAAGACTTTGAAGCAAATTCATCTTATGCCCATGCATCACCCGTGGTACGTCGTTTAGCACGTGAGTTTGGTGTAAACCTTGCGCGCGTAAAAGGCACAGGCCGTAAAGGTCGAGTGATCAAAGAAGACGTACAAAACTACGTCAAAGAGCTTGTGAAGCAAGTTGAGTCAGGTAAAGCGTCAGGCAACAGCAACGCAGGCGGCGGTGAGTTGGGTCTGATCCCTTGGCCAAAAGTCGACTTTAGTAAGTTTGGTGAAATTGAAGAGAAGAAGCTTTCTCGCATCCAAAAGCTATCGGGTGCTAACTTACACCGTAACTGGGTTCAGATCCCGCATGTGACACAGTTCGATGAAGCAGACATTACGGCCTTAGAAGCATTCCGTAAAGAGCAGAATGTACTGGCTGAGAAGAAGAAAATGGGTGTGAAGATCACGCCATTAGTATTCGTGATGAAAGCAGCGGCAAAAGCGTTGGAAGAATTCCCAACGTTTAATTCTTCATTATCAGAAGATGGTGAAAGCCTAATCCTGAAAAAGTATGTTCACATTGGTATCGCAGTAGATACGCCGAATGGTCTGGTTGTGCCGGTTGTTCGTGATGTAAACAAAAAAGGCATCATTGAACTGTCTCGCGAGCTTATGGAAATTTCAGCCAAAGCGCGTGAAGGCAAGTTAACCTCATCTGACATGCAAGGTGGCTGTTTTACTATTTCAAGTCTTGGTGGCATAGGTGGTACGGCGTTTACGCCTATCGTTAACGCGCCAGAGGTGGCTATCTTAGGTGTGTCTAAATCTGAGATGAAGCCAAAGTGGAATGGTAAAGAATTTGAGCCGCGCTTGATGGTGCCGCTGAGCTGTTCTTACGATCACCGTGTTATTGACGGTGCATTGGCAGCGAAATTTACTGTGACGCTGGCCAGCTACTTGAGCGATATTCGCCAATTAGTGATGTAATTTATTGTCCCGCCTACTATTTAGGCGGGACATCTTTTTGTGCGGATGATACACTTTCGCACACTTTAAAATCTCTCTGCCTTGTACCGGTGTTTTTGTACGCGGCAGGCATTTTGGGTGCGGATACTCAAAAGAGTACAGTCCCGTTCGAATAATAGTTAAGGTAATAACATGAGCAACGAAATCAAAACTCAAGTTGTTGTACTAGGCGGTGGTCCTGGTGGTTACTCAGCAGCATTCCGTGCTGCGGATTTAGGTTTAGAAGTTACACTGATCGAATCTCGCAATACCCTAGGTGGTGTGTGCTTGAATGTTGGTTGTATTCCTTCAAAAGCATTGTTACACGTTGCTAAAGTCATCGATGATGCGGCAGAAATGTCATCTCACGGTGTAACATTTGGTGCGCCACAAATTGACTTAGACAAAATCCGTTCATGGAAAGAGTCTGTTATTGGCCAGCTAACTGGTGGCCTAGACGGCATGGCGAAAATGCGTAAAGTAAAAGTAGTCAATGGCTACGGTAAATTTACAGGCGCAAACACCATTGCTGTAGAAGGTGACGCAGGTACAACAACCGTTACTTTCGATAACGCTATTATTGCCGCGGGCTCTCAGCCAGTTAACCTACCTTTCATCCCAGAAGATGATCGTGTAATTGACTCAACAGGCGCACTTGAACTTAAAGACGTGCCAGAGAAACTACTTGTACTAGGTGGTGGTATCATCGGTCTAGAGATGGGTACTGTATACCGTGCACTTGGTTCGCAAATCGACGTTGTTGAGTTTGCTGATCAGCTAGTTCCAGCAGCTGACAAAGACGTTATCAAAATTTACCAACGTTACGTTAAAGACAAGTTCAACGTGATGCTTTCTACGAAAGTTGTGGCTGTTGATGCAAAAGACGATGGTCTATACGTTACTTTCGAAGGTAAGAACGCGCCGGCTGAGCCAGTACGTTATGACAAAGTACTTGTGGCCGTAGGTCGTACACCTAATGGTAAGCTACTTGATGCTGACAAAGCGGGTATCAGCGTTGATGAGCGTGGCTTCATCAGCACTGACAAGCAAATGAAAACCAACGTTGACCACATCTTCGCGATCGGCGACATCGTAGGCCAGCCTATGCTTGCGCACAAAGCGGTTCACGAAGGTCACGTTGCAGCAGAGGTTATCTCTGGTAAGAAGCACTTCTTCGACCCTAAATGTATCCCTTCAATCGCATACACAGACCCTGAAATTGCATGGGTGGGTGTCACTGAGAAAGAAGCAAAAGAGCAAGGTCTTAGCATTGAAACTGCGGTATTCCCGTGGGCAGCATCAGGCCGTGCTATCGCTTCTGCACGTACTGAAGGTCAAACAAAGCTTATCTTTGATAAAGAGTCAGGCCGTGTGATCGGTGGTGCTATGGTTGGTATCAACGCCGGTGAAATGCTAGGTGAAATCGGCCTTGCAGTTGAAATGGGCGCAGACGGTGAAGACATCGCACTGACGATTCACGCGCACCCAACATTGAACGAGTCAATCGGCCTTGCGGCTGAAATTTTTGAAGGTTCAATCACTGATTTACCAAACAAAAAAGCAGCTAAGAAAAAGTAATTTTATTACTGCGACTTAATGCTAAAAACCCAGCTTATGCTGGGTTTTTTTATGCCCTAACGGCGGAAAATTGGCTCGAATGTAGCAATAAACTATCCTCAATGGAGTTCGCTGGTTTACAATAGAGGGCTTGAGTGACACCAAGCTGGTGAAGAACTCCGACTATACCGCCAATTAGATGTAAAGTGAGGTAAAAATGTTTCAACCAGTCATTATTGCGGGCGGTGTCGGTACACGCCTTTGGCCGCTATCTCGAGAAAAGTATCCAAAGCAATTCCTCACACTGACAGATTCAAAGCACTCCCTTTTTCAACAGACGGTATTGCGTTTGCAAGGACTACCCCATGCGAGCCCATTGGTGATTTGCAACGAAGAACACCGTTTTATTACCGCCGAACAACTAAGACAAATTGACCATACTGATACGCAAATTTTACTTGAACCTGAGGGGCGTAATACCGCTCCTGCCATCGCATTGGCTGCATTAAAAGCACTTGAGAAAGGGGAAGACCCGATTTTATTAGTATTGGCCGCAGATCATACAATAGCAGATATTCAGGCATTTCATCATGCCGTTGAGCAGGCAGCAACACTGGCTAAGAACAACCACTTAGTGACCTTTGGTATCGTACCCACGCACCCGCATACCGGCTATGGCTACATCAAAAGCGGACAAGCACAGCAACCGTATGGTTATCGGGTGGATAGTTTTGTTGAAAAGCCTACCCTTGAACTGGCAACGCATTATCTGAGCACGGGTGAGTATTATTGGAACAGTGGTATGTTTATGTTTAAAGCAAGTCGCTATCTCGAAGAATTAAAACAATACCAATGCGATATTTATACCGCATGTAAAGCAGCGATGCGTGATCAAACACCCGATCTCGACTTTATACGTATTAATCAAGACGCTTTTGCTGAGTGTCCGAGTGACTCGATTGATTATGCCGTGATGGAGCATACAAAACACGGGCTTGTTGTGGCTTTGGATGCACACTGGAATGATGTAGGTGAGTTCTCCGCGTTATGGGATATATCGCAAAGAGATGAACAGGGTAACGTTATCAAAGGAGATGTGAAAGCACTCGATACGCAAAACACGTTAATACTCAATGAAGACAAGCTGGTAGCAACGCTTGGCGTACAGGATTTAGTGATAATTAACACCAAAGATGCGCTACTAGTCGCACATCAAGATCACACTCAAAAGGTCAGGGATATTGCTCAACAGCTGCAAGATGAAAACCGCTCAGAAGCGAGTATTCATCGTGAAGTGTATCGCCCGTGGGGCAAGTACGATGCCTTTGACCGTGGTGAACGGTTTTTGGTAAAACGCATTACGGTTAAACCCGGTGCCAAGTTATCCAAGCAGATGCACTATCATCGCTCGGAACACTGGGTAGTGGTTGCAGGCACAGCCAAAGTGTTGATTGGTGATAAAGAGCAGTACGTCGGTGAAAATGAGTCTGTATATATTCCAATTGCACAGGTTCATGCGTTGGAAAACCCTGGTAAAGTGGATTTAGAGTTAATAGAAGTACAATCAGGCGCTTACTTGGCTGAGGATGATATTGTGCGCTTTGATGATCAATATGGCCGGCGTTGATATGCGCAGTAATGAAGTAATAGCGCAAAGTGCTATAAGCTTTGGCACGAGTGGCGTCAGAGGCGAGGTCAGCCAGTTTACACCAGACGTGATTGGTGCATTTACGCTGGCATTTGTGGCTATTCAAAAGCACGTCAAACGCGTTGCCCTTGCCATCGATAACCGCCCAAGTAGTCCGCAGATCGCAAAAGTGTGTATTAGCACACTCAAACTACATGGCTATGAGGTTGAGTATTATGGGGTTATTCCGACTCCAGCGTTGGCTTATGCGGCTCAATTACAAGGCATTCCCGCCATTATGATCACAGGAAGTCATATTCCTTTTGACCGTAATGGTATCAAGTTTTATTTGGCCACGGGTGAAGTCAGTAAAGCGGATGAACGAGCGATTATTAATGCACAAGTCAGTGTGCCAACCATTCCTTCTCTTGATTTGCCTAAGGCGAGTGACTACGCAAAGCAACAATATATCAAGCGGTATGTTGATTATTTCCCAGCAAATTTGTTAGCTGGAAAGCATATTGGTATCTATCAGCATACCAGTGCGGGTAGAGACATTTATCCATTGATATTGAATGCGTTGGGGGCGCAAGTCACTTTGCTTGGGCGCAGTGAACAATTTGTGCCAATAGATACAGAGGCGGTAGCGCATGCAGACCGTTTACAAGCCAGACTGTGGGTGACATCACATAAGCTAGATGCTCTATTTAGCACAGATGGTGATGGTGATAGAGCACTGCTGGCCGATGAACAAGGTGAGTATTTAGCGGGAGACATTCTATCACTACTGGCGGCGAAGTATTTGAAGATTGAGGCGCTTGCTACCCCTGTTAGCTGTAATTCATCCATAGAAGCATCAGGTGCTTTCAAGCAAGTTCAGCGCACTAAAATTGGCTCACCCTATGTGATAGCGGGAATGGCAGCGTTACAGCACGGCCACCACAGAGTTGCGGGTTTTGAAGCCAATGGTGGTTTTTTACTTGGTTCTGATGTGTATAACAATAAAAAAGTACTAAAACAGTTACCAACACGTGATGCCACGCTACCTGCATTATGTGCTTTGGCGTGTGTATCTCAGAAAAAGTTAAGTCAGGTTGTGGCAGATGTAACGCACAGGCATACCCACAGCGACCGACTAAAAAACTTTGCACAGCACAGAAGTGCGGGTGTTATTGAGTTGGCTACCACTCATCCAGAGCTACTGCTTAAACGTTTGCATATCGCTTATCAAGGGGAGTTAAAGGTGGATACAACCGATGGGGTGCGTATCACACTTGTGGATAAAGGACATATTATCCATATTAGGCCATCGGGTAATGCTCCTGAGTTAAGGTGCTATAGCGAAGCAAGTAACAAAGCAGTTGCACAAAAGTTAGTTGCAGGGGTTTTATCTGGCATTGAGACACTGTTTTGAAAGCCCAGCTTTAAGCTGAGCTTTGCATGTTTAGTAAATGAATAATGCGAGCTGATGGTACAACCCAATCCCAATGATCACATTAAATGGGAAGGTGAGCCCGAGTGAACTGAGCATCGCCAGCCCTATATCCGCGTCAGGAATAGCTGCTTTGATGGCTGCGGGTGCCGCAATGTAGGATGCGCTCGCAACAAGGCTGGCTAAGATGACAACGGAGCCTAGTTCTAAGCCCAACAAAGTGCCCACACCCACACCAACACAGCCCAGCGCTATTGGCGTGAGTAGTGCAAAACTCGCCAGTCTCCAATGATGCCATGGCACGGGTCTGAGCGTTTGCGCGGCAGTTAAACCCATTTCCAATAAAAACAGCGCTAAGACCACTTTAAAGCTATTGGTCAACAGGCTTGTGACCTGACTGCCTTGCTGTGTGCCGTACATCATACCGATGATGACTCCCCCGACCAGCAAAATAACGCTTTTGTTAGTGAGTGTTTCGTGCCAAAGGTGCTTTAGAGAGAGCGTACTTTGCGTGTCGCTGTGTTCTCCAAAACGTCGGTAGAGTAACAGAGCGACAATAATCGCAGGCAGCTCAAGCATGACGAGATACAAGGTTACTTCTGCACCTACTTGAAGTTGTTGTGATTCGGCGTAGGCCAAGGCAACAGCAAAGGTGCCTGCACTCACAGAACCATAGTGAGCGGCAATGCTTGCGCTGTTCGCTGTAGAAAGCTTAATGAGGTGTTTTAGCACGGGATAAAGCGTCAATGGAATTAAAGCACCCAGTAGCATTACGTTGGCCATTTCAGGTAATAGCGTCCAGCTGAGATTACCGTGAAGCACCATACCGCCTTTTAGACCTATGGTTAGCATAAGCAGCAGACTTAGCGTTTCGTATGTTGCTTTAGGAATAGCCAAGTCAGAACGTAATATTCCAGCGGTGAGCCCTAGAATGAAAAACATGACCACAATATCGGGCATTATGTACTCCTCGTTCAATCAATGTATAGACAGGATCTTAGAGTGAATTTAAGATAGATAAAAATAAAATAATTGATAGTTATGTATAGATATATATAAATGGGTGGGTGAAATGGATTTAAGACAGATATCATTTCGGTTACTGGAAGTGTTCATGAGTGTAGTGAAAAGTGGCTCGATAAGTGAAACAGCTCGCCGCTTGCACCTTACGCAACCGACCGTGTCTTTGCAGATAAAACGTTTACAAGAAACCGTCGCGGAGCCGCTTTTTTACACTTATCAACAACGCTTGCACCCTACTGATGCGGGAATGAGGTTGTTTCAAACCTGTCAGCAGGTATTCGGCCACTTTGAAGACTATCAAGGCTATCTTGAAGAACTGCGCGGCGGCGAGCGGGGACATTGCCGTATCGCAATGGTTAACACTGCACAGTATATTCTACCTAAGTTATATGGGCCTTTTAGTGCGACTCATCCAAATGTTGAGATGCATGTTGAGGTTGGTAATCGTGCGCATGTGTTGAGCCGTTTCGAACGTGGTGAAGATGATCTCTACGTATTTAGCCATCCACCGACACTGGAACATGCGCAAGCGGCTAGGTTTTTGAAAAACCCACTAGTCTTTATTGCACCTAAAGGGCATCCGTTGTCACAATCAAGCGGGCTTAACCTCGCGGATGTGGTCAAGTATCGTTTTTTGTTAAGGGAGAGTGGTTCGGCAACACGTATGTTGTTTGAAAGTGAGCTGCAAAGTCGTGGTTTGGTGCTATCCAACAGTGTGAAAATGGCGAGCAATGAAGCAATTAGAGAAGCGGTAAGTGCAGGAATGGGTGTGGCGGTGCTGTCTGAGCACGTGTTGGGTCAAGACCAATCTAACATTGTAAAGTTAGATGTAAGCGACACCCATTTAGCAAGTCACTGGTATTTTGTAGTTCGAACCGATAGGCACATTTCTCACTCGGCGAAGTCATTTTTACGTTTTGCGACGTCACACTTAGAGCGTTATTTAGATAGTCCATGGACAGAGAATGAGTTACATCGACTGAATGTGACAGAGCAACAACCTTGATTCTTTTGCTCCGTCACGATGTTACCTACATTCGTTTTCTAAATTGCTCTAACTCGTAATCAAACTCATCAGGGTCAACAATCAGTCCATCCTGATCTGGAAGGGGAAATATAGCAATAGCGAGCTCGTCATCAGCCAGCCCATCAGTCCACTTATCATGCCATTTTTTCAGGCTAATGGCCTGTGGCTCGCAGTCTTTCCAGTCTCCCGTGGCCCATAGTTCGGCAAACTCCTTATTTGGCCAAACAGGCACGCAGTCTTCACTGTCACTGTTGAGCATCACGCAGCCATGTTCATCGGTTAAAATCCAGATTTTTTCACTTTGGGTGACTTCTTTTATTAAGTATTTATAACGTTGTGCATTGTCATTATTTAAAATCGCTTTAATGCGATCTGGGTTAATGGAGGTATTCATATTTTTATCCATGATGTGTAAGCAGCCGACGGGGATTACATAAATCTTAGTCTAAGTTTTTCCGATATAACACGGCTTCCATATCACCGAGGGGATCGCGGTGGATATACTCTTTAATAAAAGACATGCCGAGCTTTTTCATTATGCTGATTGAGGCTAGGTTATCTGCAAGTGCTGTAGCAGAGAATGATGCAGTGGCTGGATTAGTGCTTAGTGCCTGAGCAATATGTGAAGCAGCTTCAGTGGCGTAGCCTTTGCCCCATGTACATTGCTTGAAGCGCCAGCCCAGCTCAAGGTCGCTGTCATCTCGTTCGCCGTTAAAAAATCCCATGGGGCGCACTAATACCCAGCCGATAAATTGCTGTGTATCAAGCACGTTTACTTGCCAGAGCCCCCAACCTTGAGAGGGGTTACTAAAAGCATTTAACCGAGGAATGAAGATATTCTCAATGTCTTCCATGGAGTTGGGGATGCCACCATTTATATATTTCATTACAGCAGGGTCTTGGTCGAGTTCAAATAACAACTGTGCGTCATGTTCATCCATGAGTCGGTAGCTCAGGCGTGCTGAGTTGGTAATATTCATCTTATCTCCTTACTGCTTTTATGTGTGAATTTGATTACAATACGCGCCCAATTTATATGAGGGTGTTCAGTGAACAATTCTGTATTGGCTCTACGCCAACAGCAAATAGCCGTGGCTAAACGCGAATATAAAGCCAGAGGTTCAAAACTAAGTCGTTGTGAAACCTGCTTGTTAGCACAAAGCTTGTGCATCTGTAGCGGTATTCGAGTTGCACACAACTGCAACAGTGCAGTGTGCCTGTTAATGTATCATAACGAGAGCTTCAAGCCATCAAATACAGGCCGACTAATCGCGGATGTTATTCCTGATAATCATGCTTTTAGATGGGACAGAACAGAACCCGACCCTGCACTGTTAGCGTTGCTAAATGATGTTCGGTATCAGCCTATCGTGGTGTTTCCTGCCGAAAATGTGGAGCCGCAACGTGTCATTGAGCATGTGATACGTGAAGACAACAAAATACCCCTGTATATTTTTTTGGATGGCACATGGCGAGAAGCGAAAAAAATGTTTCGCAAAAGCCCCTATTTAGACAACATGCCGGTGCTATCTGTGTCCCCGCAGTCACTATCTGATTATAAATTACGCGTAGCGCCGCATGCACACCAGCTTGGCACAGCAGAAGTTGGGTGTGTGGTACTAGAACAAAACGGTGAAGTAGAGGCCGCGACTTTGCTCACTGAGCATTTTATAGATTTCAGAGATGCTTATTTAAAGGGGAAGCGTCAAAAGGGCTAACAAACTCGGTTGCGAGATTTAGAGCGAGTATTTTTGACTTGGGCGGTATACCCAAAGCGAAAAAGTGTCTGGTAATGAGCAAAACGGTAACTTAAAGCTAATTTTAGTATGCGTCAGAAACAAAGAAGCGCGACTCAATGAGTCGCGCTGACGGAATCTTTTATAGCGTCCTGCTATGTTGAAATTTTCAACTCCTAATTTCGTCCAGTTCCTTGGTTTCGCTTGGCGTTATGTTTCTGCGAAATCTAGCTTCCTGCTAATGTCCTCATCTTCCTTGTGCTCCTGCGCTCCTTCCATTGATAACAGCTTCCTGCTGTATGTCCTTAGCCAACGTCCTTTTGAGTCCCTGTTATGAGCCAACGGCTCTAATCCTGTTTATCTAATCCTCGGATTTCCAATTTCCACTTGAGAGATACTCTCAACGCCACTCCTGTAGCGTGTCCTTTTTGCATCATTGCAACGATAGGAACTTCCTGTTCACTCTAACTCGACACCGCATGCATCCGTTATGCTTCTTCCATTACACTTACCATCCTAGTAAGCTGGGCATCCGACCCGAGTAATCAGCTTGCTAATAAACCGATGTTCTCCTGAACTTGTTACTAAGTATAAGCAATTCTGGAGTGTGCTCTAGGGAGCTATTAGCAATAAAATTTATCTCAGATACGAGCATAAAATAAAAAGTCATTTCAATTCATTGGTTTATCGTTTTTTTGGTGATATAAACAGCAGCCTCTTCCATGATCGCTTAGTGCTTAGTGAGACATTTCTCACACGTAAATTCCAATCTGGCGCAACCGTTCACCGAGATGCAGGTGAATAGTCAGGTCGAACGGGTGTACAATACCCAGATACAGGTTAAAATTGCCTGAATAAGAATAAACATTATATTGGAGCTTGATTATGAAGCGACTGCTCGCAGTTCTTTTTACCACGTTAGTATGTACGCCAGTTATGGCTGATGAAGAAGTAAATATTTACTCTTTTCGTCAACCTTTTCTAATTCAACCAATTTTAGATAAATTCACGGCACAAACGGGTATTAAAACCAATGTGGTTTTTGCGAAAAAAGGGTTAATTGAGCGTGTAAAACGCGAGGGTAAACATAGTCGAGCCGACCTAGTTTTAACGTCGAACTTTAGTGCCTTGATCCAATTAGAAGAGCTTGAGCTGACACAGTCGATAAAAAGCGATTTAGTTACTGACAATATCCCTGCGGCATTTCGAGACCCACAAGGTGATTGGGTGGCATTGACTAAACGTGTACGTAATGTGTACTCATCAAAAGAGCGTTTAGGAGAGCTAAAGGGGCTAACTTATGAGTCATTAGCGGATCCTAAATATCGCGGAAAAATCTGTACCCGCTCAGGTAAACATCCATACAACTTAGGCTTAGTTGCTTCTATGGTAGCGCACCACGGTGAAGCTTACACTAAGCAATGGTTGTTAGATGTCAAGGCTAACTTAGCGCGTAAGCCACAAGGTAACGATAGAGCGCAAGTCAAAGCGGTAAAAGAAGGGTTGTGTGATTTAGCGCTGGGTAATAGTTACTACTTTGGAAAAATGCTGACAGACGAGAAACAAAAGGCATGGGCGGAGTCTGTATTTATCAACTTCCCAAACCAAGAGAATCGAGGTTCACACCTGAATGTGTCAGGTGTAGTGATGACCAAATATGCTAAAAACTCAGCAAATGCTCTAAAACTAATTGAGTTTATGAGCGCTGATGAGGCACAAAGCATGTACGCGTCGGTTAACATGGAATACCCAGTAAAACCGGGCGTTAAGTTATCACCGCTAGTTGAATCATGGGGTACATTCAAAGAAGACGCATTGGCACTATCCGAGATAGCAAAATATCGCCCAGTAGCACTTAGACTGATTGATGAAGTTAAGTTCGATCTATAACACTCGGAGGTTGATGTTTGTCTAGGTGGCAAGTCATAGCGTGGTCGATAGGCGTGTGCTTATCGACTCCATTGGCATTTTTAATTTTTGAATCACTGCAAGGCGACTCAGAGGTGTTTTCTCACCTTTGGGATACCGTTTTATGGGATTACATCAGTAATACTGTATTACTTATTCTCGGTGTGATCACACTAAGTTGTATTATTGCACTGCCTCTGGGATGGCTTGCTGCGTACTGTCAGTTCCCCGGCAGACGCTTTTTTGAATGGGCAATGATGCTGCCCCTAGCAATGCCAACGTATATTATTGCTTACATTTACACTGACCTATTGGATTATGCAGGCCCCGTGCAAGTCGCGCTGCGTAATTGGTTTGGTTGGCACTCACCCGCAGATTATTGGTTTTTTGATATTCGCACCTTAGCGGGCGCGATTGTGATGATAGCGTTGGTACTTTATCCATACCTGTACTTAATTTTCAAAACCGCCCTTCGTGAGCAATCATTTAAATTGGTTCAGGCCAGTCAGTTGATGGGCCTTAATCCGATGCAAAGCTTTTTCAAAGTGAGCCTGCCGCTGGCTCGTGGAGCTGTTGTAGCCGCACTGGCATTGATCAGCATGGAAACCATGGCTGATTTTGCCACCGTTCACTATTTTGCTGTAAGCACCTTAACCACGGCAGTGTATGACACTTGGTTGGGGTATTATTCTTTGACGGCTGCTGCGAAAATTTCAGGGATCATGCTGTTGTTTTTGTTTGTATCTTTATTACTGGAGCGTTTTAGCAGAAAAAATAATACCGTTCACGAGCGGCAAGTGAGCATGAATGAACAAGCATTGTATCGCCTCAGTGGTAAGCGAGCTTGGCTAGCGACTGCATATTGTACAGTTATCTTGCTTATCGCGTTTGTTCTGCCTGTTACCATTTTAGTTGGTTATGCCATTGATTACTTTGAACAAGCATGGAGTAGTGAATTTTTCGTTTATGCTTGGCAGAGTTTGCAAATTGCGATTTGGGTCAGTGTTGTGGCGGTGTTGTTAAGTCTGCTGGTGGTGTTTTATCAGCGCATAGGAAGCAATGTCAGTAAGAGTGTGCCTGGCAGGTTTGCAAGTACGGGGTATGCGCTACCGGGGACGGTGCTTGCCATTGCCGTATTACTGCCGCTGACGCTACTAGATAATAAATTGAATCAGTGGTTTGCCAACACTGATTTTGAACCCGGTTTATTGCTCAGTGGTAGTATATTTGCGATGGTTTTTGCATATATTGTACGCTTTTACGCCATTGCACATGGTGCGGTTGAGTCTAGTTATGTACGGATCAGTCCATCACTTGATATGGCAAGCCAAAGTATGGGTAAGAATTTGCTACAAACTTTGAGTTTGGTGCACTTTCCGTTATTGCGCAGAGGCATTCTTACTGCGGCATTATTGGTTTTTATCGAGTGTATGAAGGAACTACCCGCAGCTTTACTATTGCGACCATTTAACTACGAAACGCTCGCCACACATGTGTTTCAATACGTCAGTGATGAGCAGTTGGAATTGGCCTCAATCTCAGCGTTATTTATTGTATTAGTGGGTTTGGTACCGCTGTATATCGTTAATCGTTCAATGGAACAACACAGCTCATGAGTAGTCTTGTATTAGAAAAGGTATCCTATCAGTATCAGCAGCAGGCTGTGATTTCTCAGTTAGATTTGACAGTAGAGCACAATGAAATTGTGTGTTTGCTCGGTGCAAGCGGATGTGGAAAAACCACCACATTAAAAGCAATTGCGGGGCTGATTAGACCACAACAGGGGCGTATCTCTATTCATGGCCAGTGTATGAGCAACAAGCAACTGTTCGTTGCCCCTCAGCACCGAAATATTGGCATGATGTTTCAAGATTATGCGCTTTTCCCCCACCTCACTGTGGCGCAGAATGTGGCGTTTGGTTTATCTAAACTAAGCCGGTCTGAGCGCAGCAGTCGCGTGGCGCAAATGATGGAGTTGGTGCGTTTAGAGGGGTTAGAAAAGCGCTACCCACACGAGCTATCAGGAGGTCAACAGCAACGGGTAGCCATTGCAAGGGCGCTCGCATATCGCCCTAACTTATTGTTGTTGGATGAGCCATTTTCAAATATTGATACGCAAGTACGTTTTCAATTAATTAGTGACATCCGCAGCATCATCAAAGATCAACAAGTTTCTGCGATTTTTGTGAGTCATTCTAAGGATGAAGCATTTGCTTTTGCAGACAAACTCGCCATCATGCATGAAGGTAAAATTGCGCAATTGGATAGTGCTAAGGCACTGTTTCAAAAGCCAAAAACAAAATCTGTTGCCGAGTTTTTGGGCCGTGGTATTTATCTAGATGCAACGCGCTATAATGGCCGCAGTGTTGCGACCAAATTTGGTGAGGTCAGCTCATCCATCACACTGCCAGAATCTGAACGGCATGGGCAAATTTATGTTCGTCCGCAGCATATTGAATTGGTGAATGCACCTGACGGACATGTAGAAATACTACAACAACGATTCATTGGTACAGAATACGTCTATCATATAAAGGTAGCTGATCAACAACTCGAAGTTCCGGCACCCGCAGAGCAATTATTAGATACAAATCAACCTGTCTCTTTAAAAATTAAAGCACATGCGGTAAATTTCTTTTCTTAACACTAGATGAACAAAAGGAAAAGGCATGGCGCAAGCACAATCAGGGGTCTGTGCTGAGGCAAACCTACATGGGCTGCATTTATTTTTTAATGTACTGGAAGGCCAGGATGAGGTCGTCCGTGCTGCGCTGGCTAACTGCGAACGGTTACAAAATGAATTAAGTGATAGATTCTCTGAATCTATGGTATCGAGCTTTGTTGCGATAGGGGCGCAGTACTGGCCACATATTTATCCTGAGTTCATTCCTGAACAGTTGAAGAGCTTTCCAAATGTGAGTAGCTCAGAACATGTAGTTCATTCTCAACCATTTGATTTACTTTACGTGATCCGTTCAGACCGAGAAGATGTAAACCACCTTTTTGCACAAAGTGTACTGCACATGTTGGCACCCAGTGTCGAGCTGGTGGCACATGTCAGAGGTTTTCGTTTTTTAGATGGCAGAGACTTCAATGGTTTTGTGTACGGTGGCAATGCACCACACGGTCGCTTTAAGCGTCAAGTGGCGTTGGTTAATAACCCGCACAGTCGCGATGATCAGGGCTGTTATGTGCACGTTATGCGCGTGAAGTTTGACATCGATGCTTGGCAACGCCTACCACTTGATGAACAAGAGCAGTTAATGGGGCGTACACGCCTTGATAATACCCTGCTGGAGCCTAAACAGCCAGATAGTCATGCAACCTTAACTGAGCTCAAAGATGATAATGGACTGGCGTTGGTACTTGACCAAAGTATGCCGTTTGGTGATGTGTTTGAGCAGGGTAGTTTATGGCTCAGTTGCTCAGGCAATGGGAATGGGTTTGAGCAAATTTTAACGTCTAGGCTAGGCAATCCGCAGTGTTATGACCCATTACTGGATTACAGCCAAGCGGATATGGGGGCGGCTTTTTTTGCGCCGTCTATTCAATTTTTGACTGATATGGCTAAGCTTTGTGAACAATAAAAGCTGTGATAATCACAGCTTTTCTATGGTGACTAAACGTTATCAAAAAGCGTTTTTACACGGTCTAGTGTTTCATCTATTTCAGATATTTTGGCCGGAGCGATAAAAATCGTATCATCACCCGCTATGGTGCCCAGCACGCCATCTGCTGTGCCTAAAGAGTCAAGTAGTCGTGCGATTAGCTGTGCAGCACCCGGACTGGTGCGAATGATGATCATCATTTCATTATGCATGATATCAATAACTAATTGACGTAAAGGGCTTTTCGCGGTTGGAACGCCCATTTCAGCGGGCAAACAGTAAACCATTTCTTGTTTAGCATTGCGTGTGCGCACCGCACCAAATTTGCTCAGCATACGAGATACTTTACTTTGGCTAACATTATCAAAGCCTTGATCTTTTAAGGCGTCGACAATCTCGCCTTGGGAACCGAAGTTTTCTTCTTTTAATAGAGCCTTAAAGGCTTTAATCAAGGCTTCTTGCTTTTCTTGTGGTTGCATAATGTTTCATTTCTTCTAAAGCGGTCTTGGGATTTTACACAAAACTGCAGTGTTACCCAAATTTTCACAATGAAATATGCTTTGATGGTATTGTTGAGATTGTATACAACGATGCGTAAAGGGCAAAGTGCCAAAAGCTTTACAACTATAGTCGAAAAAATCATGAAAATAACTCGGATTAATTTGTCTTTAGCGGCGCTTTTCATTATCTTTACAGCTCATTTAATTCCACCTTCAAATTATGGAGAATTCACATGAAAGTTGCTGTATTAGGTGCCGCTGGCGGTATCGGTCAAGCTTTATCGCTTTTACTAAAAAATGGCTTGCCTGCAGGCTCTGAGCTAGCACTATACGATGTTGCACCAGTTGTTCCTGGTGTAGCGGTTGACCTTTCTCACATTCCAACTGCAGTAAAAGTTGCAGGTTTTGGTGCTGATGATTTAGACGCTGCGTTAGTTGACGCTGATATCGTACTTATCCCAGCGGGTATGCCTCGTAAGCCAGGTATGGACCGTGCGGACTTGTTCAACGTAAACGCAGGTATCATCAAGACTTTGGCTGAAGGTATTGTTAAAAACTGTCCTAAAGCACTCGTTGGTGTTATTACAAACCCAGTTAACGGCACGGTTCCAATCGTTGCTGAAGTATTCAAAAAAGCGGGTACTTATGATGCTTCACGCGTATTCGGTGTAACGACACTTGACGTTATCCGTTCAGAAGCATTTGTTGCTGAGCTTAAAGGTGTTGACGTATCTGAAGTAAAAGTGCCAGTTATCGGTGGTCACTCAGGTACAACTATCCTACCTCTACTTTCTCAGGTTGAAGGTGTAACCTTCACTGATGAAGAAGTTGCTGCACTAACGCCACGTATCCAAAATGCAGGTACTGAAGTAGTTAACGCTAAAGCGGGTGGCGGTTCTGCGACGCTTTCAATGGGCGCAGCAGCTGCACGTTTTTGTTTCTCACTTGTAAAAGGCTTACAAGGCGAGAGCAACGTTGTAGATTACGCTTATGTTGCGGTTGAAAATGGTGACGCTCCTTACTTCGCGCACCCAGTACGTCTTGGTAAGAACGGTGTTGAAGAAATCCTATCTTACGGCGAGCTAAGCGCTTTCGAGCAAAAAGCGAAAGAAGACATGCTTGAAACACTAAACAAAGACATCCAAGAGGGTGTTGACTTCATGGCTAAGTAAGCCTAGCAAGTGATTGAAAAGCCCGCAGTCGCGGGCTTTTTTGTGGGTTTTTGTTGTGATCGCTAATCAAGTCCTACTCAGAGAACTACGTGTAAGATTAACCACGCCCAGAGGGCTTTACTTGGCGCTAGTAGACTCTGCTACGCGTTGTTTGCAACCCCCATAAGTACGTGTGCCTCACCTTTGTTGCTTTTCAGTGAAAACGCATCACTAACACGTACAAGTGAGAGACCGACATGGGCGTAGGCATTGGTTATTATTTCTTTGGTGAAACCAAAATCATCTTCTTCGTTGCTACGCTTCCAATCCCATTGAATAAATGTCCCACCGTCTTTTAAAAGCAGTTTAAGTGTGGATAAGGCTTGCTCATAATCCGGTAAAAATGCACACACAGATGAGACGACAATTAGATCAAAACGTGGCTCAAAGATAGGCTGGCTATTGATTAAGTCTGCTGAGATTTCACACGTTAGCGAGTTTACATTGTGAATATTTTTACGCTTTAAGACGTCAACCATCTTCGGCGAAGCATCTACGGCAACGACCGACGAAGCGACACGCGCCACCTTTTCGGTGAGTAACCCCGTGCCACAACCAAAGTCTAAAACACGCAAACCTTCCAAATTTATAAACTCACACAGTGAATCAAATGCCTTTTGTGAATATTCGATGACCCCTGCGTTAGAGTCCCAACCTTCTGCGTAATCGTCCCAACTATCACTCATTTTGTTTTCCTGCTTTTGAATGCGCAAATGCATAATATATCAACAGAGGTAGGATTATGCTTGTATAAAGTTTGCGACCCACTCCGTATCAGAAAGTCGTTTGTTATTCTGCCGTATAACACTGAACTTCCTTCAACTTACAGACGCTTTCTAAGCGCAATAAAAAAGGCCTCGATCGAGACCTTTTGACAATTGAAGCCCTGCTTAGTTATGCAGTGCCAGTTGTAGTGTTCTGTTGCGCTCAAGCTTTGCTAGCATTTCTTTGGCAATGGGCTTAAACGCGGCCATCTCAGCGGCAGGGAGTGGTTGTGATTTTGGTAGCTCGACCGTTTTTGGATTACGGTGAACGCCGTTTACCAAAAACTCATAGTGTAAATGTGCACCTGTTACACGACCCGTAGCACCCACAGTACCAATTTTCTGACCTTGTTTAACTTTTTGGCCAGTTTTTACCATACGCTTGTTTAAGTGTAGGTATTTGGTAATGTACTTATTACCGTGTTCGATGAATACGTAGTTACCGTTTAAGTTGTTGCGGCCAGACTTGATCACTTTACCATCGCCTGATGAGACGACCGGCGTGCCTGTGCGAGCGGCATAATCAATGCCTCGGTGTGCAGATACTCGACCTGTTACAGGGTGCTTACGGCGTGGATTAAAGCTTGAACTGATATACTTAAAGTTAACCGGTGCACGTAGGAAAGCTTTTTTCATGCTACGGCCTTCTGGGGTATAGAAGTTACCGTCGGTATGGCGTATTGCACTGTAGCGCTCACCTTGGTTGATGAACTCTGCGGCAATGATTTTACCTGTGCCAATTTCTTCGCCATCCACAAAGTGCGACTCGAAGATGATAGAAAACTCATCACCTTTTCTAATATCGTTGGCAAAGTCCACGTCCCAACCAAAAATATCAGCGAAATTCATGATCTGACGCTCGGAAAGGCCCGATGTAATACCCGCGGTCCAAAAGCTAGAGGTTATCTCACCGCCAGCAGCTTTCGCTATAGTCTCAATTTCTTTGCTCTGTATGGCTGTTTCGTACTGACTTTCATCATTAAGGGTAACAAATAAGGTGTCTGTTTTTGACAGTACATACTTAAGCTGCGCCAACTGGCCTTTGTCATCCGTTGCAAAACTTAATACTTCACCTGGGTGAATTTTAGTCAGCTTGCGAGTTTCTTCATTAGTGTTAACAACCTGATGGAGCGTTTGTGCTGAAAAGCCTGCTCTTTTAAAAATAACAGCTAGGCTATCACCTGACTTAACTTCATGATCAGTGTAGGTATATTCTACTTTCTTTGTGTTAATCGGCGCATCAGCGGAGTTAAGCTCGGTAAGTTGCTCAGTTACTTCGCTAACCTTTACTGGTAGCTCATAACGCTTTCCGACTTCTAATGCTTTTTTGTCATGATCTTTGGAAGCTGTTGCTTTTTCTGAAGGCCATAGAGCAACAATCAACATAAGGGAGATGAGACCAATAATAAGCAGTTTGTGTTTTTTAGGGAGCTTATACACCACGTGAACCATAACGCGCCTTTTCTGCTGTCAAGAAATTTTGTTGATAATATTGCAGGATATACGCAATAAAGCGGCAATACCAGTATTTTGTGCATTTAAACTCATGCAAATATAGGCTAGAATCGGCCGATAAACTGAATATTTGGAGCGATGAATGGTGGACTTAGAAACTGCATTTGCCGAGATAAAACGTGGTGCAGAAGAAATTCTTATTGAAGACGACTTAAAGGAAAAGCTTAAGTCAGGTAAAAAACTAAAGATCAAAGCGGGTTTTGATCCAACAGCGCCTGATTTGCATTTAGGTCACACTGTTCTCATTAATAAGCTAAAGACATTTCAAGACTTAGGTCATGAGGTGATTTTCTTAATTGGTGATTTCACCGGCATGATAGGTGACCCAACGGGTAAAAGTGTTACCCGTAAACCGCTTACCAAAGAAGATGTATTGGCAAACGCAGAAACATATAAAGAACAAGTTTTTAAGATTCTAGACCCAGCTAAAACAACGGTTGCATTCAATTCAACTTGGATGGAAAAATTGGGTAGTGCGGGCATGATCAAACTTGCAGCACGTCAAACCGTTGCTCGTATGCTTGAACGTGATGATTTTAAAAAGCGTTATGCAGGTGGTCAGCCAATTGCGATTCATGAATTCTTATACCCACTGGTACAAGGCTGGGACTCAGTTGCGTTAGAGGCTGATGTTGAGCTTGGTGGTACTGACCAGCGCTTCAACCTTTTGATGGGCCGTGAGCTGCAAAAAGAAGAAGGACAAACACCGCAAACTGTACTGATGATGCCATTGCTTGAAGGCACAGACGGTGTACAAAAGATGTCAAAATCGCTAGGTAACTACATCGGTATTACTGATGCGCCAAATGATATGTTCGGTAAAGTGATGTCTATCTCTGATGAGTTGATGTGGCGTTATTATGAATTATTGAGCGCTTTGTCATTAGAAGAAATTGCAAACTTAAAAGCGCAAGTTGCAGATGGTCGTAACCCAAGAGACATTAAGATTGAGTTCGCCAAAGAAATGATAGCGCGTTTCCACAGCGCTGAAGATGCTGAAGCTGCACACCAAGATTTTATTAAACGCTTCCAAAAGAATGCGTTGCCTGATGATATTCCGCAAGTAAGCATTTCAATTGATGAACCTGCGACATTTATAACCAACTTGCTAAAAGAAGCTGGTTTGGTGGCAAGTACATCAGAGGCGATGCGCATGATCAAACAAGGTGCGGTTAAACTTAACGGTGAAGAAAAGATAACAGATAGCAAGTTACTGATTGAAAAAGGCAGCACTGCCATTTATCAAGTAGGTAAACGTAAGTTTGCTAAAGTAACAGTTAACTAAATACCGATGACGTTTGATATTAGGCCAGCCTTTGCTGGCCTTTTTTATGAGCGTTAAAACCTTAAGGCGGTTGCTGATAGCGTATAGGCAAGCCACGATAGCGCAATCAACAATAAAAAGAAGGTTCGAATACGCTTTAGTAAGCTAAGTAGAGCATCTATGTCTTCAGGTTCTGGATGACGCTCGACGCCGAGGCGCATTTTCTCAAAGCGCTGCTCAAGGTAAAAACAGGGTCCGCCCAGCTGGACTCTTAAGTTGGCTGCAAACAAAGCCAAGATCCAACCGCTGTTTCGCTGATAAAAGTACCTCGCATAGTGTTTGATGTAATGCGCGACTTTTTTACCATTGAGTGATAGCGCCATAAGCGTGATAAACGTTCTTAAAGGCAGCCACTCAATGACGTAAATTGTCTGTTTGAGCGGTGTAATAAATCGGCTGTTTGGTTTGATACTGTCACGCCAAGCGTGGTCACAAAGCAGTAGTAGCTTGTAGCTCAGCGCGGCAATTGGGCCAAGTAATAAATAGAATATAATGATGAGATAATAATGCCTGACAGTGCGCAAGCTCGTACTATCAATACACGCTTTGGCAATACCTACTTTTGATAATTTAGCCACGTCTCGCGCCACAACGGATTGTAAAAGCTGTCTAGCGGTGGATTTTTGACCTTGCTTGAGTAAGGTTGCGATGCGCTTAGCACGGATGGTGATACTGGTATCTAAACATAGGTAAAGCACAAGACCACCAAGCCAGTTTGGATAATAGGCAAACTGCGACAGTAAAAGGCATAAAATAACAATGGTCAATATTGGCAATACAAAGGCAAGTGTGCCACTGAAGGCAAGATAGCTTGTTGATGCCTGACGTTGGTAAACTCTTTGGGCAATACCCTTAAAAACCAATAAAAAAATCGTATTGGGGTGGTAACTTCGTTGCAGCGGTAACAGGTGTGCTGCACTGAGTGAAAGTATGAATATCAGCAAGCCCTGGTGGGCTTGCATGAGTTCTAGCATCATCTTAAAGCGTGACGTTAGTTAACTTTTCAAGTAGTGCGGTGACTAGCTTTGAAGAATTAATCGACGCAACTTCGAGGTATTCTTCAAATGACTGTGGTGACTCTTTACCCGCGATATCAGAGAGAGAGCGAATAACGACAAAAGGAGTATCGAGTACATGGCATGCTTGTGCAATCGCAGCGCCTTCCATTTCTACAGCCAACATCGTTGGGAAATCAGCACGCGCTTTGTCAATTCGCACCGGATCACACATAAATGAATCACCCGTACAAATTAAGCCCGTCATGGTTTGCGTATCAGCAAGGCTAGCAACACTCTGCTTGGCCGCTTCGATAAGCGTAGGGTGTGCCTTAAATCCTGCAGGCATTTGCGGGACCTGACCGATTTCATAGCCAAACGCGGTTACATCAACGTCATGGTGTTTCACTTCATCTGAGATAACCACATCGCCAACGTTTAAACTAGGTTCAAAACCGCCAGCAGAGCCGGTATTGATAACGCAATCTGGTTTAAAGTTGTCAATCAGCAGTGTAGTTGCAACAGTTGCAGCAACCTTACCGATGCCTGATTGCACTAAAGTTACCGTGTGACCTGCAAGATCACCTGTGTAAAAAGTAAAGCCACCTTTACTCATTTGCTGCTTGTTTTGAATGGCTTCACGTAGGATCGCAACTTCAGGCTCCATTGCGCCAATAATACCAATATTCATGATAAGTATTCCTCAGAAAATTTGCGTCATAGTATACCTGAGCACGCCACAAATGCGAATTTCAACCTTAACGCAAGACATTAAAAAGCGAGCCGTAGGCTCGCTTTTTAATGTCTTTGATGTTTTATATTTCTGCTAATTGGGTTGAGTGTGCCTTGGCTTGAGAAGGTGACAGTACGGCTGGCTTTTCTGTTCTGTTACGAAGTGGTTTGGGCGCTTGAGCATTTTTACCTAGTTTAAATAAAATTGCGCTACGCACTTCTGAAGACTTATAGCCTGCTTTAACTTTCATCCGAATATGAGGAATGCCAGCAGATTCTAGCGCGCCACTAACAAACCAGTCGCGCTGCGCTTTGTGTCCGCTTTTATTGGCATTATTAACTAAATCAACAGCGGCCATAATTTTGAGTGTATCTTTATCAACCAACACATAATCAAGCTGCTTGTTTTTAGCTTTGATTAATGCGGCACGACGAGCTTTATCAGAAAGGCCGGGCTTGCATTCAATTAAGTCAATTAACTTTACTCGACTGACAATTTTGAATCGATCACCCACGGCTCTTTCCAGCAAAGTTAGAAAAGAAGCCTCTACGGTGCTAAAAACAGAATCTTTTTTATTAAATGGGTAAGGGTTACCACCTGTATCGGTATATTTTGCCGCAACGACAGAGGCGACAACAACAAGTGCTAATATTGATAATAAAGCAAATTCCATAAAACACTCCACAACAACAATTTGACAATTTACAGTTAATAAGCAAATGTCATGCCTGTTTAGGAGTGCTTTATGTATTTATTTTCTAAACTTGATAACCATGAGATAAACCTTTAACAGCATAAGCCACAGCGTCGTGCGCATGTAAAGATTCATAGTGATTAATCTTGATATAATAGTCTAGATAATGAGACGCCTCGAATAGTGCTTTGAGTTTCCTCGCTGCATCTTCACAAAACATTAAGTTTTGTCCGTTAAGTCTTGCAAACTCTTGTTCATCTTCTCTTTTAACCGCTGCTTGAACAGGCGTTTTCAATTCATGTTCGACGCTATTTATCAAAGCTAAAATGTCAAACTCTTGACTGTCTGATGCAAGCTTCACTTTGATATTGGCAATACTGCGCTGAGAGTGTGGTGTTGCAACAATACCTTCAGTGCTGCCCAGCCACTGGTGAACTTGATCAAAGCTAAGTGATTGTTTAGAAAACTGCTCACTGAATGCTTGTTGGATCAGCTGTCTGGCAAGCGCCGCTGAGCACGGGCAGGTAGATGAGTAGGTTACATCAAGTGCAACTTCCAACTGAAATTGGCCATCTTGAACTGTGCCAGTAACGGTAACAGGGTAACTTTTCCAGCCTTGTTTTTGACTGAGCAAAGATGAGCGGCGTAATGGTAACTCAAAAGTCAGTACCACTTTTGCGGCGTTACTCAGCCCTTCATGGCTACTTACGAAGCTATCAAGTACTTGTTTTAAGGTTTGAGGTGTTAAAGTTTGCTCACAAGATAAGGTATCCAAAGCCAAAAATAAGCGAGACATATGAATGCCTTTTGCCTGCTCGTTTTGTAAATTAACAAATGCATCGGCTTTAGCAGTGACAGTGATATCGTTTAATCCCTTGCTGGCAAATAATAAAGGTAGTTCAATATTACCCATACCGACCCAATTTAAGGTGCCGGTTTGCAAGGCTTCGGCGGTATCAGCAATATCTGGCATTATGGTTTGCATCTAAACCCTCATAGTCACGACGATTAAAAGCGTGCATATTACACTATAATCGAACGGGTTGCCCCTATAAGAATTGCTCTTAAGCGGTAGAAAAAGTGAAAATGTGCAAAAGATATTACAGTTCATATTGCACAGATTTTAATAAAAAGGATAGTTCGCATCTTGGTGTTGCTTGCGTATAATGTGCGAGTGAATGGGGTATATGGTGACTATGATAGATTCTTCTTTTGGCCCTTGGGCCCGCGTGTTAGCTAACTTAGTTAATAAATATGGTGCAAAGCCAGCGAGCTTCTTGTGTTTTATATTCATCTTATTGATAGCGCTGATCTTGTCATGTATGTTTTATTACGTTGCATTAGGCGAGATAAAAATTGTTGATGTTCTAGCGGTGATGTTTTTTTCTGCCGTGACGTCACCCGTGCTGATCTCGATATTGATCCATGCAATGCGGCAATTAGAAGACTCAAAAACCTACCTTGAGTCAGCAACCAAGCAAGAAAAATTACTTAACCAAACCCTAAAAGATAACATCAACCGCTTAAATAATGAGATCGATGAGCGTAAAATGGCGCTGCACGCCAAGCATCGAGCGATTGAAGAACTCCGAAAAGAAATAGCAGAACGTAAGAAGACACAACAAGAACTTGCTCAGCAGGGCATGTTACTGCGCTCGATTGTTGACTCCTCACCTGACTTATTCTATTACCGAGACGAAAATGGCGTATTTGCTGGTTGCAACAAGATGTTCGAGTTGGTGATAGGTAAACCCAGTGAAGAATTGATTGGCCGCTCCGTTGAACAAATTTATCCGCAAAACTTTTTGCCTGAAGTATTGCGAACCGATACAGAAGTTTCAACAACTCACAAGCCAATTACCCTAGATGTTGAATATCCCGTCAATGATGAAAATCGCTGGTTTGAAATGCGCAAGCTGCCATTTATCAATGACGATGGAAAGTATATCGGCCTACTGGCATTCGGCCGTGATATCACCAGTCGTAAAGAAGCAGAACAAGCGCTTGAAACTGCTTATAAAGACAAAGGCAAGTTTATCGCAACATTAAGTCATGAACTGCGAACGCCATTAAATGGGATTGTAGGGTTAACCCGCATGCTATTAGATACCGAGTTGTCTCAGCAGCAAAAGAGCTGGTGTAATACCATTTTTTCAAGTGCTGAAACGCTTGGTAATATTTTTAACGATATTATAGATTTAGATAAAATAGATAGAGAGCAGCTAGATATAGCAACAGACAGTATCAATGTGTCTGATTTTATAAACGATGTGGTTAACTTTGCGGGTTTGATAGCAGATCAAAAGGGTCTCGATTTTACTATCAATCGTTCAGGCATGTTAGATGTCTATGCGTTGCTTGATCCAACGCGCTTGCGTCAGGTGCTTTGGAATCTTATCAATAACGCCGTCAAATTTACCCACCGCGGTGGCGTGACATTGGAATGCCGACGTGAAAACAGAGAAACGGGGCCTTGGTTGGCAATCAGTGTAATCGATACTGGTTTAGGCATTCCAAGTGATCAACAAGAACGCATTTTTGACATGTATTATAAAGCCCCAGATCTGACGGGTGCGAACGCAATTGGTTCAGGCATTGGCTTAGCGGTTACTAAAGCGCTCGTGTTGGCCATGAAAGGTCAAATCAGAGTCAGCAGCATAGAAGGGCAGGGAAGTCGTTTTGATGTAGATATTCCGTTAACGCTTTGCAGTGCGCCAAAGCAGCAAAGTTACGCAGGACGAAGCTTGTACATTTTGTTAGTTGAAGATGTACCACTGAATGCTGAAATTGCTACGAACCTGTTAGAGCAAAGGGGGCATGAGGTTATTTGGGCAGAGACCGGTGAAGACGCGTTATCTTTGGTCGCAACGGAAGATGACCTAGATTTGATACTGCTAGATATGCAGTTGCCGGATATTAACGGAGATCAGGTTGCAAAGGAAATTCGCGCAGATAGCCATTATGATGACCTTCCAATTGTTGCATTAACAGCGAATGTGCGCAGCGCTGAACAAGAGCTCGAAGGTATAAGCATACAGGGGGCGTTGGCAAAACCTATCAATACCACTCGTCTAGATCGCATGCTAGCAGACTTATTTGGTATTGATGCCAAGCTAAACAGCGCTAAAACACACCCAGATGAAGTAACTTTTAGTCAGCAGCAACAGCATGAGCTAGATATCGAGACGATAACGGATTTTATGGATTCAATGGGGGTTGATGCGTTTAAGCGCAGCGCGCGATTGTTTAAAACTCTTAATCCTAAGTACTGCACGGAACTGCGTGAAGCTCTGGACAACAACGATATTGATGAATACGCATCGGTTGCACACAAGTTAAAAGGTGCAGCAGGCTCCGTGGGTTTAAATCAAGTACAATTACACGCCAAGAAAATGGAATTGGATGCAGAGCAAGTTGATAATGAGGTGCTCAACATGTGGATTGAGCAATTGGAAGATAAAATTGTGCTAGGGCAATCCCTGTTAGAGCAAGTTATTGAAATGCTGGCTAACCGAAGTGAAGCATAAAAATAAGGGGCTATGGGCCCCTTACTCAATAATTGCAAAACTCCCTGAAACCACTGTTCTTTAGCTATCAATCTTCCCTATAAAGCGATAGCCTTCACCATGAATGGTGCTGATCAGTTCAGAAGTGTTACTGTCGCTTTCAAAATGCTTTCTGATACGACGAATTGTTACATCTACAGTACGGTCATTGGCGCGAAGCTCTCGTCCTGTCATGTGCTTAATTAACTGCTCGCGACTAAAAATACGACCAGGTGAATCAAGCATTAGACGTAGTGCGCGGTATTCACCTTTAGGCAAGCGTTTTGCTTCGCCAGCTGGAGAAGTAAGGCAACGACTATTTTCGTCTAGCTCCCATCCGTTGAACGTGATAACTCCATTACTATCTAGTGACGACTCTTCACTAGAAGAACCTGTTCTTGAAATCAGGTTGCGTGCACGAATAGTTAACTCACGAGGGTTGAATGGCTTTGTGATGTAGTCATCAGCACCAATTTCTAAGCCAAGAATACGATCGACATCGTTGTCACGGCCTGTTAAGAAAATTAGGCCTATATTTCTTTTTTGGCGTAATTCACGAGCGAGAATCAAACCGTTTTTACCCGGAAGATTGATGTCCATAACAACAAGGTTGACGTCGTCATGCGTTGTCAGTTTGTCATGCATGTCATCGCCATCTATGGCTTCAATTACTTTGTAACCTTCCGCTTCAAATAAACTAACGAGGTTCAGGCGAGTTACGTCTTCATCCTCTACAATCAGAATGACTGGCGTTTGCATTATTAATTAACCTTTTCGGAATATATTATTTACATGAAATTCGGTACTATCTAATAAAACCGAATATTTACGATTATAGGAGTATATCTAATTGTTAACAAGTAAAATTAATTAGGATGAAACTTAGAAACTGCAAGCAGTCTTGATAACACTTTAAAATTATGTTGCGAAACTTGTTGCTTATTAATATACAGCCGTATTTTACTCCCTTCCTGGACCAAAGATGCGACTCCACCACCTTCGAGAAACTCTATGCTTTCTCCCACAAACACCGTATTAAGCGGGGTTGTATCGGCCCAAGCGGTAAGTATATCATCTTCATTACTTTCATCAATGTATGTGATATCACACTGCTCAGAAAGTTCCCCTAAATTGCTCGGCTTTTTTATTTGTATTATTTCTATTGGTAAGTTTCTAATTTTTAAACTACGGTTTCCTGCTAGAATTAACCCCGGTCCGTTATCTATATTTAGAAAACAAAATCGCGTAGACACTTTTGTCTGCTGATTAGGAAATTCAATAAATTTAGCCATCTGGTACAAGAATGCCGAACGTACCTGATCAGGTGATTTTGCACTAGATAAAAATGGAATAATTAATAAAATCAATATCAGTAAGCGCATTAATTTACCTCACCTAATGGTAGTGTGAGAATAAACCGAGCACCTGTCTTAGTGCTTTCATCAAGTGAGATGTTGCCATGTAATGCCTGAGTAATGAGGTTATACACCAAATGCATACCTAAGCCGCTACCACCTTCGCCACGTCGTGTTGTGACAAAGGGATCAAAGATCCGCTTTTTGATGGAGCTGGATACGCCACAGCCGTTATCACTGTATTCGACGGTCAGTTGGTTGTGATCTTTGGCTATCTTTATGTCAATGACATTGCCTTCGGCGCTGCTGAAGCCATGTAGCAAAGAGTTAGATATCAGTTGTTCAAATATTTGCTGTAGTGGCCCCGCTTTACTACTGATTACTAAGTCTTCTTGGCAATCAATATTTATAGTGGGATTCTTGGCGACCAGATCCGGCTTCATCGCTTTGATAATGTTGCCTAATAAGATCGCAACATTAACATCGGAACTCAGCTCCAGATCCTGACTAACAGCAACACGTTTGAAGCTAGAAATTAAATCAGCGGCTCGGTTTAAGTTTCTGTAGATTAAATCGAGGTTTTCAATGCCATCATTTATGAAGCGCTCAAGCTGTTTAGAAGTAAGGTTCTTTTGCTCAAAGGCGGATTTTATGTCTGCTAGTTTATCGCGTAATAGGGTTGAGCCGGTGACACCTAACCCGATTGGTGTGTTAACTTCATGTGCTACACCTGCAACCATCTGGCCTAAAGATGCCATTTTTTCGTTTTCGACAATTTGGTTTTGATACTGATGCATCCGCTCTAATGTATTTAGCAGCTCTTGATTTGCTTCACGCAGTGCAATAGTCCGTTGATTTACTTTTTCTTCTAGGCTCTGGTTTAACTTTTTTATTTCGAGCTTGTCTGCTTGATGCCGTTCTAACTGGTTCTGTGTTCGAGTTAGCATCACATTTAAGCTGCTTGCCAGAATGTTGATCTCTTCTATGTGGCTATTTGAAGCTCTGGTGCTGTAATTATGATTTTTTGATACATCTTGCAGCAAAATCGAAAGCTCTTCAATGGGTCGTGCGATGCGTCTTTGAATACCTCTTGCAACCAGTAGCACTAATAACAACACAAACAAAGTCAAAGTGATATCAACTAATATCTTAGTATTGATATATTCATTCAAACGTTCCAAACCACCGCGAATATAAACATAACCTTCAATTTTATCTTCATAAATCACAGGCTTGATGAGTTCGATATAGTCTTCGGTTATTCTAGGCTCTTGCAGCTGCTCAATGCTATTAACCTTTAGTGGTACAGGGGGCGTTTTCGAAGCATTATAGCTGGTAAAAAATACCGGTTTATTCGTTACGTCATCGATATCATAGATATGTATATTTTTAACTAGTTCGACCCTTTTAAACGATTTTAAGCGTTTTTCTTCGGTTTTTCGATCTTCAAAAATCAGTGTGATTTGTGCATTAAACGAGACTATCTCAGCAATCATATCAAGCTTGTTGATGATCAACTTTCTTTGTTCTTTGATATCAAGGTAAGTAGAGATTGAAATGGATAAAGACAGGCACAGAGCTGTAACGAGCATTACTGCACTAATTAAAACTTTCCTTATACTTGTTTTTGATGCCTGCTTTGTCATTATCAGCCTTAATTCAGCCAGTTACCAAATACTAATTCGTTATACTTTTGGCAACTCATAAAGCGTTTGGGCGCGCAAGTCACTCAAATTAGCTTTATTTGGCGCGAAAAAGAGTCGAACGGTATGAACTACATTCTAGTGTAGCAAAGAGATTGAATAAAATAACAAAAAAATCACTGACTTTGCATGTTATTTTATCCAATATGCGCGCTTAAAAAGTCTGCAATTGTGGCAGTAGGATCACTTTTTAGCTTGGTAAACCGTGAATTTAGTGTTTTTGGCAAGAATAGTGAATTGACCAAATTGTTGTTCAAGAATTGGCGGGTACTTTAAAAAGTTATTAGCAACAATTTGTATCTGTCCGCTTGGTTTCAGAAACCCTTTGGTTTGTTCTAAAAAGCGTTCGGCAATACCATAATCTGTCGCAATTCCTGTGTGAAATGGTGGATTGCTGATAATCAGGTTGAATTGACCACTCACCTCTTGTAAACCATCACTGAGAATACAATCCGCGGCTAAGTTGTTAAGAGCAAGGGTTTGTTGCGTAGCATATATAGCTAGTGCACTAACATCGGAGCAAAAAAGCCTCAGCTCACTTTGTTGCGAACCTAAGAAAGTCGCAATGATGCCTGCGCCACACCCAAAATCTAGCACCTTGCCTTTATATGGCACAGGGATGTTTTCAAGTAACAGTTCTGTGCCCACATCAAGTTTACCGTGGTTAAATACACCCGGTACACTCACCACATTGAAGGTTTTGTTGGCGACGTTTACACTGAATGTGCTGTGATATTGTTTTATATCGAAGCTTGGGTTAACTGTAAGTTCGGAAAACTCATATAGTACGCAATGTTTGGCACTTTCAAGTTTATAAAACTGCAAAGCGAAAGGCTTGAGTTGCTTTTCAACCGATTTAACGCCACCTTTATTATCACCAACTACCAACAAGCGTGTGTTAGCACTGGCTATTGCTCTAATGTTATCAAGCATCATTAAAGCTTCTGGTTTAGATTTTGGATAGTAGTAAATAATCAAATCCAAATCGGCGAGTTGGGGCAAGCTATGATCCACATAACTATTAATATTTGGATATTTGCTGGAGTCATTATGATCCGCCACATTATAGCTAAAGGCGCTGATCGTGGCTGTGGGATTTAGCTCGGTTAACTCAGCTAAAAAGCCATCTCGGTTTGTATTGATGACCAAAATGTTGTTGCCATGTAATTCTTCTTCGTTGCGAAGGAGCAACAGACTGGGGTTTGTTAACTTACTCATAATCACTCATATTAAAGGGCCTTAATTGGGCCCTGTTAGTTTTTTAAACACCTTACAGATTATTCAACGCGCTTAAACATCAGGTCCCAAACTCCGTGACCAAGCCTGTGACCACGTTGTTCAAACTTAGTAAGAGGGCGGTTGTCTGGACGTGGAACATAATCGTTCGTCGCTGAGATATTTTCATAACCAGGTGCTGCTTGCATCACTTCTAGCATATGTTCAGCGTAGTTTTCCCAATCAGTGGCCATATGAAAAATACCACCGATTTTTAGCTTTTTCCTAAGACTCTCGACGAACTCAGATTGTACGATACGGCGCTTATGGTGGCGCTTTTTATGCCAAGGGTCGGGGAAGAAAAGCTGCATTGTTGTTAAACTTCCATCCGCAATACAATCAGCAAGCACTTCAACTGCATCGTGCTCAAATACACGTAAGTTTGTTACTTGATGTTCATCGGCGTCCATCAAACAAGCGCCTACACCTGGGCGGTGTACTTCAATTCCAATAAAGTTAAGGTTTGGTGCATTCTTGGCCATTTCGACCAGCGACTTACCCATACCGAAACCGATTTCTAGCACTACATCGTTGTCATTATCAAACACTTTTGAGAAATCGAGCATTCCTTGACTGTGCTCTAAGCCCATAGTTGGCCAGCACTTTTCAATCGCAGCATGTTGTCCTTTGGTTAAACGGCCTTCACGTTTTACAAAGCTGCGTACTTTGCGGATGTATTTACCTTCTTGCTGTGCTTGTTCCAGCGCGGTTTTGCTCGATTCACTCATAATCATTTCTGCGGTGTAAAAAACGGGCGCATATTATCCCTATTCATTGGCTCAAGTACAATAGCTTGACTGTTTTTAAAAGCACCATACACTGGCGCCCTAGTAATAAATCAATAAATAGTGTGGTTAATGCAGGTATCTAGTGAGCAGGCGCAATGGTTCGCCGAGCAGGTCGTCAATTGGTATCACCTACATGGACGTAAGACTTTACCATGGCAGTTAGGTAAAACACCTTACAAAGTGTGGATCTCAGAAGTTATGTTACAACAAACTCAGGTTGTCACTGTCATCCCTTACTTTGAGCGTTTTATGGCGCGCTTTCCTAGCATTGAAGCCTTGGCTGAGGCTCCAGAAGATGAAGTGCTACATCACTGGACTGGACTTGGCTACTACGCGAGAGCTAGGAACCTGCATAAAACGGCAAAAATAGTGGCAAACGAGTTTAACGGACAGTTCCCACAAACTTTGGAGCAGGTTATGGCGTTGCCCGGAATTGGCCGCTCTACAGCTGGCGCTATTTTGTCTTTAGCGCTAGGCCAACATCACCCAATTTTAGATGGCAACGTCAAGCGAGTATTAGCACGGTTTTTCATGGTTGAGGGCTGGTATGGTGTCAAAGGCGTAGAAAAGCAGCTTTGGGCGCTAAGTGATGCTCTCACGCCCAAAAATAATGTCACTGAATTTAACCAAGCGATGATGGACCTAGGTGCGAGCCTCTGCTCAAGAAGTAATTTTAATTGTGCAGCTTGTCCGTTATCGGAGCAGTGTTTAGCCAATAAGCATAATCAGGTTAAAGCATTTCCAAACCCAAAGCCGAAAAAAGACAAACCTAAAAGGCAGGCATATCATTTAATCATCAATGCCCAAAACAAACTATTGATGGAGAAAAGGCCCAGCACAGGTATTTGGGGCGGGCTGTTTGGTTTTTTTGAGTTTCAGACGATTGAGCAGGCCGAGCAGTTTATCGCTCAGCATGGATTACAAGGGCAATTACATTCGCTGCAATCATTTATTCATATTTTTACTCACTTTGAATTAACCATTCACCCATTGGTATTTAAGCTGGCAACGATCCCTGATTTTGCCCATGAGCAAGCAATTATTTGGTATGACTTAGATGACCATGCTGAAGTTGGTTTGGCTGCTCCTACGAAAAAGTTGGTTAAAGTCCTAGGCGCGATGAGTTAGACTATCGATATTAAATTATAATTTGATGTGGAAAAGTTATGGCACGTACTGTTTTTTGTCAAAAGCTACAAAAAGAGGCACCTGGTTTAGATTTTCAATTGTATCCAGGTGAAATCGGCGAAAAGATTTTTAACAATATTTCAAAAGAAGCTTGGCAGCAATGGCAGCATAAGCAAACTATGCTGATTAACGAAAAGCATCTAAACATGATGGATCCAGAGCACAGAGCGCTACTTGAGGAGCAAATGGTAGGGTTCTTGTTTGAAAATAAAGAAGTAGAAATTGAAGGTTATCGTCCACCTGAGCAAAAGTAGTCACAATGACGAGAACATATAAGGGCCGCTACATGCGGCCTTTTTTGATTCAATTTGTAATTCTTAGTGATCTCTTGCAACTGACAATTCAGCCAATGCTATTAAAGCCTGCTTGTATGGCGACTCAGGTAAAAATGCAAGGTAGCTGATCGCTTTTTGAGCTTCATTCTTGGCTTTTTCCATTGCAAACTCTAATGCTTTAGTTTGCTCAAGCGTTGTAAGAATATCTTCCAGATAGGCCATGCCATTACCTGTTTCAATCGCTTCTCTGATCTGGGCTACTTGTTTCTCAGAACCATGCTGCATGGCATAAATAAGAGGCAGTGTTGGCTTTCCTTCAGCAAGGTCATCACCTAGGTTTTTACCCATTTGCTGCGCATTTGCGCTGTAATCCAGTACATCATCTACAAGTTGAAAAGCAGTCCCTAAGTGCATGCCATATAATTTCAGTGCTTCTTGTACATCATGAGGGTGCCCTAAAACCACAGCTGGTAACATTGTTGCCGCCTCGAATAACTTAGCTGTTTTGCTGTAGATAACCTGCATATAACTTTTTTCACTGGTATCAGGGTCGTTGCAATTCATTAACTGCAGTACTTCCCCTTCCGCGATAACATTGGTGGCATCAGCAAGTATTTGCATCACTTGCATGTTGTTTAAACCCACCATTAGCTGGAATGAGCGAGTGTAAATAAAGTCTCCGACGAGCACACTTGCAGCGTTGCCAAATTCAGCATTTGCAGTGGGTTCGCCACGTCGTAGCGACGACTCATCCACTACATCATCGTGCAAAAGGGTTGCGGTGTGGATAAATTC
This sequence comes from Pseudoalteromonas sp. MMG022, assembly GCF_021654245.1. Classification (NCBI taxonomy): domain Bacteria; kingdom Pseudomonadati; phylum Pseudomonadota; class Gammaproteobacteria; order Alteromonadales; family Pseudoalteromonadaceae; genus Pseudoalteromonas; species Pseudoalteromonas sp. MMG022. The sequence goes on from NZ_JAKFZQ010000006.1 coordinate 179,816, forward strand.
GATAATAGTTGCAAGTGTTACATGTGCGTCATTTGGGCAGTCTAAAGCTTTGGCTGTAAGCAAAGTGAGCATAGGGCGAATACGCTTGCCACCGCTGTTAACAATGTAGAGTCCGAGTTGATTAACTAAAGCAACGTCGGATTGCATTTGTGCATGAATAAGTTGATTGACGTTAAGCATATCAGGTTCGATTAACGTCTGGATAGTTTTGATATCCATTGTGCTCCAAGCCAAAAATAAGTTACGAGATACAGCGCGAGTGTACTACAAAATTTAAACTAGCTCGATATTTTGTCCAAATCTGGCTAAAAAAATAACTTATCTTGGTATGTTGTTGATTATTTGGACAACTTGTCGGTTGTTTTAAACGCTTTAAAAATCGTCTTAAAAAGTGTAAAAAAGGGCTTTGGTTTAGCGGCATTTTTGGATAAACTAGCGAAAAATAATGATTCGCCCTCATTGCAGTTATTTTTTATTCATTTTCTACAAAAATAGGCTTGCTTGTAGACAAGCATTAGCGTAAACTTCGCGCCCTATTGAAGAATATTAAGTTGCGTCGATTTGAGGGCGCACAGACGGAGTTAATTATGTACGCGGTTTTCCAAAGTGGTGGTAAACAGCACCGTGTGACTGAAGGTCAAACAATTCGTCTAGAAAAATTAGACGTTGAAACTGGTGCAGCAGTTGAATTCGATTCAGTACTTCTAGTTGCTGATGGTGAGAAAATCGAGATCGGTGCACCGTTCGTAAACGGTGGCAAGGTAACAGCTGAGGTTGTTTCACATGGTCGCGGTGAGAAGATTAAGATCGTTAAATTTAGACGTCGTAAGCATTCTCGTAAGCAGATGGGCCACCGTCAGTGGTTCACTGAAGTTAAAATCACTGGCATTAGCGCTTAATTTAGAGGTACAGAAAGATGGCACATAAGAAGGCAGCTGGTAGTACTCGTAACGGTCGTGATTCAGAAAGTAAACGCTTAGGTGTTAAGCGTTTCGGTGGTGAATCAGTATTAGCGGGTAACATCATTGTTCGTCAACGTGGTACTAAGTTCCACGCTGGCACTAACGCAGGTATCGGTAAAGACCACACAATTTTTGCAAAAGCAGACGGTAAAGTTGTTTTTGAACAAAAAGGTCCTTTAAACCGTAAATACGTTAGCATCATTGCTGAGTAATCGGTAAAAGATTGAAAAAACCCCGCTACGGCGGGGTTTTTTGTTTGTCAAAAGCATAACTTTATTAGTAAAGATTGGTTTTTATTGGGCAAAGTAATAAGAACTAAAGCTTTAGCGGTAAAGGTATTATACTTCGGTATTAGAATCCCCCCAGTCAAAAGAGAGTAACCATGAAGTTTGTCGATGAAGTTGAAATTCGAGCAGAAGCGGGCGATGGCGGCAGTGGCATTGTGTCATTTCGTCGTGAAAAATTTGTCCCTGATGGCGGCCCTGATGGCGGTGATGGTGGGGATGGTGGCAGTGTATACCTATTAGCAGATGAAAGCTGGAATACCCTAGTTGACTATCAATTTGAACGTTTTCACAGAGCAGAGCGTGGCACAAATGGCCAGTCTCGTAATTGTACTGGTAAAAAGGGTAATGATTTATTCTTGAAAGTGCCTGTAGGTACGCGCGTGACAGACGTTGATACTGAAGAGTCTTTGGGGGACTTAACACAACATGGGCAAAAGCTATTAGTTGCCAAAGGCGGCTTTCATGGTTTGGGGAACACTCGCTTTAAATCTAGCGTAAACCGAGCACCACGTCAGAAAACCTTAGGTACGCCGGGTGAGGTTCGTAATCTGAAGCTGGAGCTAATGTTACTTGCTGATGTAGGCTTGTTAGGGTTGCCTAATGCTGGTAAATCAACCTTTATTCGTAGCGTATCAGCTGCAAAACCAAAAGTAGCTGATTATCCTTTTACGACATTGATCCCTAATTTGGGGGTGGTGAGACCTGAGTCGGGCAAATCTTTCGTGATTGCGGATATCCCTGGGCTTATTGAGGGGGCATCTGAGGGAGCGGGTTTAGGTATTCGCTTTTTAAAACACTTAGAGCGTTGTCGTGTACTGTTACATATTGTTGATGTGATGCCAGTTGATGGTACAGACCCAGTAGATAATGCGTTTGCCATCATCAATGAGCTACATCAATATAGCCCTAAACTGGCAGACAAACCTCGTTGGTTAGTGCTCAACAAGATTGATCTAGCGCCAGAAGATGAAGTTGAAACGTTATGTGAGCGTATTGCCAGTGAGCTGGATGCTGATACTGTGTATCGCATTTCTGCTATAAACAAGCAAAACACGCAGGCACTGTGTTATGACATCATGGAATTGCTGGAAAGTATGCCAAAAGACAAATTTGAGGCTGAAGCAGAGCAAGAAGAAGTCGAGTTTAAGTGGGATACCTATCATCGCCAAGCAACAAAAGAAGCTAGTGATGATGATTGGGACGACGATTGGGATGACGACGACTATGATGTTGAAGTGATCTACGAAAGATAAAATACAGATATTTTTGTAATTAAGGGCTATTTGGCCCTTTTTTAATACTAAATTATTGATGAGGTTCAATGTGATAATTTCCATGATAGCGGCAATGGCGAACAACCGAGTGATAGGGCAAGACAATAAAATGCCATGGCATTTGCCCTCTGATCTAAAGCACTTTAAAAGAGTTACGCTGAACAAACCCGTTGTGATGGGTAGAAAAACATTTGAATCAATAGGGCGTCCATTGCCAGGGCGACGTAATATAGTGATCACACGAAGCGAGAGTTATTCTGCATCGGGCGTTGAGGTGGTAAGTTCGCCTCAAGCTGCACTGGAGCTGGTTAGTGATGCGGAAGAAATCATGATCATTGGTGGCGGCAACATCTATGAGCAGTTTTTACCTATGTGTGAACGACTATACCTGACCTTCATTGATTTGGACGTCGCAGGAGATACCTGCTTTCCTGATTATACAAAAGCAGGACACTGGGAAGTCATCGAAGAGCAGTCTTTAAGTGCAGATGAGTGTAATCCACATAACCATAAGTTCGTAACCCTAAAGAAAAAACTATGAGTTTATTGCTAAATTTTGTTCAGCTTGGTACAATTACTATCCTTTTTGGGGTACGAAAAAAGTATTAGAGGGTGTTTGGAATGAAATTAACTACTGTGCTTGTGTCTGTTTCTTTATGTGCAGCTTCTTTAGCATTTAGTCAAAAAGCAAGTGCTGATGATCAGTTAGCGGTGTCTCTATGTGAGTATGTTGCAGCTGACGATAAAAGCGCTTTACGTAAAAAACTGAAAAGTTCACGTGTTAAAATCCGTAACGTATTTGATGCGATACAGTGCAATGGTAACAACCTACTGCGTCATGCGATTGCGAGCAACGCAGCAGATACCGGTGAGTTTATTGTTAAAAACTTACCAAAAAGCGTATTAGAAGATGGCGCAGATATCGCTTGGGCTGAAGGAAATGGTCACGGCGGTTCTCCAATCATCGCTGCAATTAAAGACCGCGCAGGGCTTTAATTACAACTGACTTACGGTGTGCAAATCGTAAGTACAAGAGCGAAAAAGGCCTCACATTAGTGGGGTTTTTTGTTTTCTGGGAGCATGAAATTGACAAGCTTTGATTTGTTGAAAGTAGTGCTTTGAATATAAGAGAAGTAGATGTTCCCCGGCGACGCGGATGCGGATGTCAGCCCTTGAACCCTGAGGTTCAAGGCGGAACGCAACAGCTCACCGTAGGCTTCTCGGTACATGCCGAGCTTGCGCAAAAGCAAGCAAACTACATTCCTAAATAAAATTTATCGGCTCAGGGACTTAATCTGCTGTCCTACGAGCTAGGGAACACCTTCAGTATATAAAACATAACGCTTGGCCGAAACCATAAAACGAAAAATGTTGTTCGTTTGCTTGGTTTTTATTCGTAACACTCATACAGGTGTTTGATTTTTAGCCCAAAGGATACAATTGCTTGGAGTTGCTATACTTGCGGTGTTAGCATTAAGCGTAAACATGCCTAAAAAGTCGAACTGATGAGTGAACTAAACGATTACACCCAAGCGCAACTATTGCTTGAAAAACACGATATATACATTGCCCCAGCGGAAGTACATGGTGCTATCAGCGGCTTGTTGGCATGTGGATTAAATATTGAAGAAAAAGAGTACCTCGGTTTATTGAGTGATGTGTTCAATGAGGGACAAACATTTCAAGAAGAGCTAAAGCAATTTTTTGCCAACATGTATAAACACGTTGTTGAGCACTTCAGTAATGCAGAATTTCATTTTGAATTATTCTTACCAAGCGAAGACGAGTCTTTAATAGACCAGGCCAATGCGTTAGTCGGCTGGGTCTCTGGGTTTTTGTTAGGATTTGGTTTAAAACAAAAAGATTATGGTAAGTTATCTGCTGATGTGAAAGAAGTGATCAGTGATTTTACTGAAATTACCAAACTCGATACGCATTTTGATGACACCGAAGAAGACCAACAAGCCCTTCATGAAATTATTGAATATATTCGTGTATCAGCCATGCTGTGTTTTGCTGAAATGGGCAAAGATCTGACTACAACTTCAAAGACAATACACTAATGATTGAGACAAAAGAGTTTTTACAACGCAGAACACGTTTGTTATCACAATTAGATAAAAACGCTGTTGCTGTGATCCCTGCCGCGGTGGAGTTGACACGCAGCCGCGATACAGAGTTTCCTTTTCGTCAAGACAGCGACTTTTACTATTTAACAGGCTTTAACGAACCTGATGCTGTACTGGTGCTATGTAAAGACCGAGATGAACAACTCAGCAGCCACTTATTTTGTAGAAACAAAGACAAAGTAGCTGAAATTTGGCATGGTCGCCGCGTTGGCTTTGAGCTGGCGAAAGCGCAATATTTATTTGATCACAGCTACCCACTTAGTGAGCTTGATGAGCAATTGCAGTCGCTCGTTAACACCAAGCGTGTACTGTATTATGGACAAGGTACTTACGGTGACTTTGATAATAAAATCTGGTCGTTATTAAGCACTCTACGTGGCGCACCAAAAAAAGGTTATCGCGCCCCTGAGATCATTAAAGACATTCGCCCATTGGTGCATGAAATGCGACTGTTTAAATCCGAAGCAGAAATTGCGCTCATGCGAAAGGCGGCAAAAATAAGCTGCGAAGCACACAAACGAGCAATGCGGTTTGCAAAAGCTGGAGCCACTGAATACCAGCTAGAGGCAGAGTTACATCATCATTATGCAATGAATGGTGCGCGTCATCCAGCCTATGGCACCATTGTTGGCTCAGGTAACAACGCCAATATATTACATTACACCGAAAATGGGGATGAGTTAAAAGCTGGAGATTTAGTGCTCATTGACTCAGGTTGCGAGCTGCAAGGTTATGCCGCAGATATTACCCGTACTTTTCCGGTATCTGGGCGTTTTAGTGAAGCCCAAAAGCAAGTGTATGCATTGGTTTTAAAAGCACAGCAAGCCGCATTTGAGCATATTAAACCAGGCGGTACGTTGGTTAAGGCCAATCAAGCTGCAATGAAAGTAATGACACAAGGTTTGATCCAGCTCGGTATTTTGGCTGGAGATTTAGATACACTCATGGAAAACCAAGCGTGCAAAGCGTTTTATATGCATGGTTTAGGTCATTGGTTAGGCTTGGATGTACACGATGTTGGTGAGTATAAACTCGATGAGGCTGACAGGCCTTTTGAACCTGGCATGGTATTAACCATCGAACCTGGGTTGTACTTTGACGAAGATGCTGAAGTGCCTGAAAAATTTAAGGGCATAGGCATTCGTATTGAAGACGACTTGCTCGTTACCGAAAGTGGCTTTGAGAACTTAACTGTAGATGCACCAAAGACCATTGCTGACATAGAAGCGCTAATGCAACACTAGGAGAGCAGGTTGCAACACTTTGATATCCTTATTGTAGGCGGAGGCATGGCTGGTGCCACCGCTGCGTTGGCAATGAGTAAGCTTAATGTCGATTACAAAATTGGCGTTGTCGAAGCCTTCACGCCCAAAGATAAAACACATCCTAGCTTTGATGATAGAAGCATTGCTCTGGCACACCAATCGGTATGTTATCTTAAAGAATTAGGTTTATTTGAACCTAGCTGGTCTTTTGCGCAAGCTATTAAGCAGGTGCATGTATCTGATAGAGGCCATTTTGGTAAAGCCCATATTCATCATCAAGACTACCAATGTGATGCTTTGGGATATGTGGTTGAAGTAAATCCTTATGGCGCGTTTTTACATCAACAATTAAAAGACGCGGGTGTCACGCTGTTTTGTCCTGCAACGATTGAAACGTTAACACAGACACTTGATGCTGTGGAACTCACCTTAAACACTGGGCAAACCATTGCCGCAAAGTTAATGGTGATTGCTGATGGCGCACAATCCCCCACACGAGCACTGCTAAAGCTTAACTTTAACAGTGTTGCCTATGAGCAAGGTGCATTGATTGCAAACGTAAAGGTACAAGATGGCCATAACGGTCAAGCTTTTGAGCGATTTACAGAACATGGACCGATGGCGTTATTGCCCATGAGTGACTCTCGTTACTCACTTGTTTGGTGCATGGAAAATAGCCAATTGGCACAGTATCAGCACATGGATGCAGAGCAGTTTATTGAAAAGTTACACAATGCGTTTGGTTATCGCGCTGGGCTTTTTACTCAAGTGGGTATGCGAGCAAGCTACCCTCTTGTGCTAGGTCGCGTTGAGAAAGTGGTGCACCACCGTTGCCTTTTAATTGGTAATGCGGCACATGCTATTCATCCGATTGCAGGACAGGGTTTTAATCTTGGTCTGCGAGACATACAGTGTTTAGTTGAGCTGCTGGCGAATCCTAGCCAAGCACAAATTGGGGATTATCACTTTACGCGTCGTTATGAGTTATTAAGAGAGCAAGATATTAACACGGTGATGACTCTCACTGACTCTTTAGTACGCTTGTTTTCGAACTCTTCAAGGCTGATGGCATTAGGCCGCAGTTGTGGTTTATTTGCGATGGCCTTATCTTCACGTTTAAAAGCGCCACTTGCAAAGCAGTTAATGGGCCATGTGATCAAAGGAAATCGCTAATGCAGCAAGTTCAAGTATGTATTGTAGGTGGTGGGGCAGTCGGCTTAACACTGGCTTTGGGGCTGGCCAAAGCAGATATTACTGTTCAAGTAATAGATAGCTCCGCGCCACCGCAACCTTTAGGTGAGCTATTTGCCAATCGTGTCAGTGCCATCAGTCTGGCCAGCCAAACACTATTTGAGCAGCTGGATGTGTGGCAGGATATGGTGGCACAACGTGTTATGCCTTACACGCATATGGATGTTCGTGACAAGGACAGCTTTGGTAAAATAGCTTTTAACAGCAGCGAACTGGATTTGCCAGAGCTGGGCCATATTATCGAAAATGACGCTATTCGTTATGCGCTTTACAATAAACTAAAACAATTTAGTAATGTAAGCTTGGCGTTCGATACGCGTTATCAAAGTATTCATCAAACAGACTCCGATGTGCTGATCACGCTAGGATCAGGTACGCCTGTGATGGCTAAGCTTTTAGTCGCATGCGATGGTGCAAATTCAGCTATTCGCACACAGTTTAAAATGCCAATGACTTTTTGGGATTATGACCATCACGCCATCGTTGCGACGGTAAAAACACAACTGCCACATGATGCCACCGCTCGCCAAGTATTTTTACCTACCGGGCCATTGGCCTTTTTACCGTTACATGATGAGCATCACCATTCGATAGTTTGGTCGACCTCACCAAAAGAGGCTGAGCGATTAATGGCACTATCCGAAGGCGAATTTAACAAGGCGTTGAATGTGGCTATTGATGGACAGTGTGGTTTATGTGAAGTTGCCCCCGATAGAGCGGTATTCCCACTTAGAATGCGCTATGCAAAGCAGTGGCTGAATAACAAAGTGGTGTTGATGGGCGATGCTGCGCATACCATTCACCCGCTGGCAGGGCTTGGCATGAATTTGGGTTTGAAGGACGCTGCTTTGCTTATCGAGTTGCTTAGTCGGGACCTGCGTGACGGGTTTGCAAACCATAGAACGTTACGTGAGTATGAAAGAGCGCGAAAACTAGATGCACAAAAGCACATTGCTATGATGCAGGGGCTTAAAGAATTGTTTGAAGGAACTCATCCGTTGAAAAAGCTAGTACGCGGTGTTGGTCTAAGTATGGTTGACAAGCTTGGCCCCTTGAAGCAGTTGTTTGCTAAACAAGCCGTCGGTAAATAATCGGATGTTGACGTTGGGCTCTGGTTATATACAGAGCTCTATGTCACATTTAACGTTCTAAATTATGAGCTTTTATCTCCTTATCAGTGATTCATCAGTCGTTTATCAATATATTATCAATCCTTGTTAGTTGCCCTTGTCGTGAGCCCGCCAGTGACAGGGCCAAGTTGTTTACCATCTATTGTGATCATTGTTTGGCCTTTAAAGCTATTTTTAACGTGATTAGCCAAGACGCAGCGCGATAAATTCAGCAAGCTTATCAACAGCATGGACAGATTCACCCGAGTTCTTGATAAGACAGATACCAATTTGTCCAAGCTCAGGCAAGGTGGCCGTGTGACTTTGATAGTTGAGTTCGCTTGGCACGGTGCTTTTTGCTAATACCGTGATCCCTAACCCTTCTTTAAGTGCTGCTGTTAGCCCAGTTAAATCGGCATTACTGTATATAATGCGATGTTTAAGGCCCGCTTGTTGCAACGCTTCAATGGCGCGGCGTCGGTAGATACAGCCTTCAGGCGCCGTCACCAGCGTGACGATACCATCATTGGCTTTGGATAAATCACCTACCCACACCAGTTGGTCTTGCATAAAAATGGGATGTTGAGCAGAATCAAGTTGCTCATTAAGCGCGAGCACCAAGTCAAATTGATCCTGCCTAGAAGTTGAAAGTAAATGCTTACTTAAGCGGGATTTAACTTCTAACGATACATCTGGATATAAAGAAACAAAATCACCGATGATGGACGGTAAAATACGGGCTGCAAATTCACTGGGGATCCCTAAACGTACTTTACCCGTCACGCTCTCTGAGGTGAACTGCTGAATGATTACATCGTTGTGTTGCAACATCTGCTTGGCAAGTGGCAGTAGCAACTCACCATATTGGTTGAGTACCTGTCTTTGACCCTGCTTCTTAAATAGCTTGCAGTTGAGCATGTCTTCTAAGCGTTTTATCTGTAGCGAAACGGCAGGTTGTGATAAACCTAATAGCTCGCCAGCTTTGGCAAAGCCGCCCACATCAACTACTGTGACTAAAGTACGCAGGCCATCAATCGATAAGTTCTTCATATTAATAAATACTATTTAACAAAGCTAATTACATAAGTATTATTTATCAATGGATAAATAATTACAATTTGTTGTTGGCTTTTAGGGCCAATATACTCTGTGCTTATCGAAATTTAATTAAGGTGTCTCTATGACATTTGCACCTACAATGTTTGCAAAACACCGCCAAGGCTGTACACCAGCCGTTAATAGTATGACGATGACGCAAGATCTAACCGTACTTGATTTTAGTGGTTTTGAAGCGACACCTTTTTTAAATCAACAAATGGGTTTAAATCTCAACAAGCTAATGGCACCGGGCCTTGGTATCCAAGGAAAATTAGATGGAGGCCAATCGTACTGCGTGTATTATTTCAGCGAAACGGCCTATCGTTTTGTGGTAGAAAGTAGCGCGGTTGCAATTTTAGAGCAGTTTGTGGCTGCACATGTTGAAGATTACGATATTGAGCTGGTGGTGCGTGATGATTTAGCTATCACGACCGTTTCTGGCCAGCAAGCGTTTGAAACTTTAGTAAACAGCTTTGAGTTAACACCTGGATTGAGACTATCTGACGAGCAGGTGTGTTATGGCAGACAAAGCGGTGAAGTATTTGTCACCTCTCTTTTAGAGCAAGGTGAACAGCGTTATCAGTTAATTGCGCAATTACCTACGCTGAATAAATGGCAAGCAACATTGCAAGCGCAAGGCTTTGACCTAAACTAAATCAAAATAACAAGGGCACGCTGTATGGCGTGCCCTTGTTGCTATTTGAATTAACCCCACCTCGTTTGAGGTAGCGTCAACAACTAGACTTGTTGATTAAATATAAGTGAAGGAATGATATGACTTCTAAAACAGTATTACATGCCAAGCATCTAGAAGCTGGCGCAAAAATGGTTGACTTTCACGGTTGGGAAATGCCTATCAACTATGGGTCACAAATTGAAGAGCACAACGCAGTACGTAACGATGCAGGTATGTTTGATGTATCTCACATGACCATTGTTGACGTAGCTGGTGATGATGCAAAAGCATTTTTGCGTAAATTGGTTGCCAACGATGTGGCTAAGTTAACTGTACCAGGTAAAGCACTATACACAGGTATGCTTAACGAGCGCGGCGGTGTAATCGACGACCTTATTATTTATTTCTTCACTGAAACCAGCTACCGCCTAGTTGTTAACTCAGCAACGCGTGAAAAAGACTTAGCACACATCGCAAAAGTATCTGAAGGCTACGCAGTTGAAGTGACTGAGCGCCCAGAGTACGCAATGATTGCAGTACAAGGTCCAAATGCTAAAGCAAAAACAGCTACCGTATTAAACGACGAACAAAAAGCTGCTGTTGAGGGCATGAAGCCATTCTTTGGTGTTCAAGCGGGCGATTTATTTATTGCAACAACAGGCTACACCGGTGAAGACGGTTATGAAATTGTGGTTCACAATGATGACGCAGCAACACTTTGGCAAAAATTATTAGATGCAGGCGTTGCACCTGCTGGCTTAGGCGCGCGTGATACGCTACGTTTAGAAGCGGGCATGAACCTGTATGGTTTAGATATGGATGAGTCTGTATCGCCACTGGCTGCAAATATGGCGTGGACCATCGCTTGGGAACCCGCAGAACGTGACTTTATCGGTCGTGAAGTATTGGAAAAACAACGCGCTGAAAAAAGTACTGACAAATTAGTTGGTCTAGTTTTAGAAAGCAAAGGTGTACTTCGCAGTGGTTCTAAAGTTATCGTAGAGGGTGGCGAAGGGGTGATCACTTCTGGTACATTCTCACCGACTTTAGGCTTTAGTGTGGCATTAGCACGTGTTCCTCGTTCAACGGGCGATACAGCACAGGTTGAAATGCGCAAAAAGTTAGTTGACGTGAAAGTAGTGAAGCCTTGCTTCGTACGTAACGGCAAAGCAGTTATTTAATATTAAGAAAGGGTGGGTTAACCACCCAAAACACCGAACCAAAGGAACAAAAAGATGAGCAACATTCCTAGCGAGTTAAAGTACGCGTCTTCACACGAGTGGGTTCGCGCTGAAGGCGATGGCACTTACACAGTAGGTATCACTGAGCACGCTCAAGAACTTCTAGGCGACATGGTATTCGTAGAATTACCAGAAGTAGACGATGAAGTTGATGCTGGCGAAGACTGCGCAGTTGCTGAGTCTGTTAAAGCAGCTTCTGACATCTACGCGCCAATCACAGGCACAATCGTTGCTATCAACGAAGAGCTTGAAGATTCACCTGAAACGGTAAACAACGACGCTTATGGCGACGGTTGGTTATTCCGCATCAAAGCTTCTGACGAGTCAGAGCTTGACAACCTTTTAGATGCGGAAGGTTACGCGAATTCAATCGACGAAGACTAATCGTTTTACGTCTACATAAAGGCCCCATTTATTGGGGCTTTTATAATTAACCCTGATGATAAATGCGTTGTGCAAACGCTTATCCAAACTGGGGTTAATAAGAAGCACCGCATTTTTGGCCCATGTGCCATATCACATGGGCTGATTTAGTTTTGTTACTCTGCTGTTACCAAGGCTATTGTGACAAACACACTTTTTAATTTGGATCATAGGAATCTGGACTAATGTCAAACGCCAAATCTCTTGAACAATTAGAGCAAAAGCAAGATTTTATTCGTCGCCATATCGGCCCAAGCCCGGCGCAAGTAACTGACATGCTGAATGCTCTTGGGGTATCGAGTGTTGAAGAGCTGATCGGTCAAACTGTACCTGCGGCTATCCGTTTAGAGCAAGGGTTAAACATCGGTGAAAGTCGCACTGAAGTTGAAACGCTAAGCTACCTAAAATCAGTTGCAAGCAAAAACAAGGTATTCAAGTCATACATCGGTCAGGGTTATCACCCAACACATGTACCGAACGTAATTTTACGTAACGTACTTGAAAACCCAGGTTGGTACACAGCTTACACTCCTTATCAGCCAGAGATTGCACAAGGCCGTTTAGAATCATTATTAAACTTCCAGACGCTTACGATTGACTTAACAGGCTTAGACCTAGCTTCAGCTTCACTACTTGATGAAGCGACAGCCGCAGCAGAAGCTATGGCGCTGGCTAAGCGTGTTGCGAAAGCGAAAAAAGCTAATATTTTCTTTATTGCCGATGATGTACACACGCAAACCATTGACGTGGTAGCTACGCGTGCTGAACAGTTTGGTTTTGAAGTGGTAGTAGGTCCTGCTGTTGAAGCTGCAAACCACGACATTTTTGGTGCCTTATTCCAATACCCAAGCACAACCGGTGAAGTGGTTGATGTGCAAGACTTAATTGCTCAAGTACAAAGCAAAAAAGCGATTGCCTGTGTAGCAGCTGACATCATGAGCTTATTGCTACTTAAAGCGCCAGGTCAATTAGGTGCTGACGTAGTGCTGGGGTCTGCACAGCGCTTTGGCGTGCCTATGGGCTACGGTGGTCCTCACGCTGCATTCTTTGCAACGCGTGATGCGTACAAGCGTTCATTACCTGGTCGTATCATCGGTGTGTCTAAAGACCGTTTAGGTAACGATGCACTGCGTATGGCGATGCAAACGCGTGAGCAGCACATCCGTCGTGAAAAAGCCAACTCAAACATTTGTACAGCGCAGGTATTGCTCGCCAACATGGCCGCATTCTACGCGGTGTATCACGGTCCACAGGGCCTTAAGACTATCGCTCAGCGTATTAACCGTTTAACCAGCATTTTAGCAACGGGTCTTAAGTCTAAAGGCGTTGCGCTTAAGCACGATACTTGGTTCGACACGCTAACGGTTGTAGCTGATAACAAAGACGAAGTTGTTGCACGCGCGATTGCCGCAGAGGTGAACTTTGCTACTAACCACGAAGGTGAGTACTCAATCTCTGTGAACGAAACAACCACACGTGCAGACGTTGCCCAGTTGTTTGATATCGTTCTTGGCGAAGGTCATGGCTTAGACGTTGACGCACTTGATGTACAAGTGAGCAACGATGGCATCACAGGTATTCCTGCAAGCCTAGTACGCGATGATGAAATTTTAACGCACCCTAACTTCAACTCGTACCACAGCGAGACTGAAATGTTGCGTTATATCAAGCGTCTTGAAAACAAAGATTTAGCGCTTAACCACTCAATGATCTCGCTCGGTTCATGTACCATGAAACTTAACGCGACCGCTGAGATGATCCCAGTGACTTGGCCTGAGTTTGCAGAGCTTCACCCGTTCTGCCCATTAGAGCAAGCACAAGGCTACCAAATCATGATCAACGAACTACATGATTGGTTAGTTGATATCACAGGTTACGATGCGGTATCACTACAACCTAACTCAGGTGCACAAGGTGAATACGCGGGTCTTATCGCGATTCGTAAATACCACGAGTCACGCGGTGAAGGTCACCGTAACATCTGTTTGATCCCAAGCTCAGCGCACGGTACTAACCCTGCATCTGCGCAAATGGCCAGCATGAAGGTGGTGGTTGTTGGCTGTGATAAGAACGGTAACATCGATATGGAAGACCTACGCGCCAAAGCTGCGGATGTCGCTGAAAACCTATCGTGTATCATGGTTACTTACCCGTCTACACACGGTGTTTACGAGCAGACCATCAAAGAAGTATGTGACATCGTACACCTGCACGGTGGTCAGGTGTACATGGATGGCGCGAACATGAACGCGCAGGTTGGCGTAACAAGCCCAGGTTCAATCGGCTCTGATGTATCGCACCTTAACCTACACAAAACATTCTGTATTCCACACGGTGGCGGTGGCCCAGGTGTTGGTCCTATCGGTGTTAAATCTCATCTAGCGCCATTTATGCCTAACCACAGCGTGATCAACGTAGCGGGCACAACTGCAGGCAACGGTGCGGTTTCAGCAGCGCCTTACGGCTCTGCGGCTATTCTACCTATCTCTTGGGCATACATTGCCATGATGGGCAGCGAAGGCTTAAAACAAGCCACAGAAATGGCGATTGTGAACGCTAACTACCTAACTGAAAAGTTAAGCGAGCACTTCCCAATCTTGTACCGTGGCCAAAACAACCGTGTTGCGCACGAGTGTATTGTTGACTTACGTCCTATCAAAGAAGCCTCTGGCATCACTGAAATGGATGTGGCGAAGCGTCTACAAGACTACGGTTTCCACTCACCAACGATGTCGTTCCCGGTTGCGGGCACCTTGATGATTGAGCCGACTGAGTCTGAGTCAAAAGTAGAAATCGATCGCTTTATCGAAGCCATGGTGTCAATCAAGGGCGAAATCGACAAGATCATCTCAGGCGAGTGGTCAATCGAAAACAACCCATTAGTATTTGCACCACACACCCAAGCCGACGTACTTGGCAACGACTGGGATAGAGCATACGACCGCTTCTACGCGGCATTCCCAGTACCAAGCGTAGCAAAAGACAAATTCTGGCCAACGGTAACCCGTATCGACGACGTATACGGAGACCGTAACCTAATTTGTTCATGCCCAGCGGTAGAAACTTACGCGGAGTAAGGGTTGGGTTGGCGATCAACAATTAAGTTTGTGAACGCTACAATTAAAAATGTGAATGCAATTAAGATTGTGAACGCAAAATTAAAAAAAAGCGAGCCAGTAATGGTTCGCTTTTTTAATGGGTAAAAATTTTTATTTCATGTAAGATGATTTACAAATGAATAAAAATAAGCAATTGGACAGTGCATACACTTTTTACGTGGCTTGGTAATCGCGATATTGAAAACATGGAACAGGAGCAGAATGCTGCTATTGTTTCACTTGCGACAAAATCTGAAATTCCATTCGACAAAATCGTTATTCTCTCCAACAAAGATGAAGCTAAGTGGGATTCATTTGAGCGCTTTCTGAAAAAGCGGATGGCGATGATAAGCCGACCATCTGATGATATTAAAATCCACTTGGCGCAAATTCAAAGTCCAATTGACTACCAATCTATTTCAGTTGAAACAGAAAAATGGATCACAAAGTTATCTGAAGAGTCTGACATGCTCTCAATTAACCTGACTTCTGGTACTCCTGCAATGACAACTCTTTCTGTGCTTCATGGAAAGGGAAAGTCCAATACACGCTTTGTGCAATCGTCCCCGAAAAATGTTATTGAAGAAGTCGAAATACCACTGGATTTCGGTAAAGAATACGTAAAGTCTGCCTCGAAGAACATTGCACATACGGCGACCTCATTACCACAGGTACAAAAGGCGTTTTCAGAATTAACTGCCAAGTCAAAAACAATGACTGATGTGGTTGAAAAAGCCAAAAGAATAGCTGCATCTGAAGTTCCTGCACTTATCTTAGGTGAAACAGGTACGGGTAAAGAGCTAATGGCACATGCTATTCACAAAGGCAGTCTTAGAGCAAACAAGCCCATAAGAGTCGTAAACTGTGGTGCGCTTGCTGAAAATCTAGTTGATTCAACACTGTTTGGTCATAAAAAAGGTGCGTTTACTGGCGCAGATAAAGATTATGCAGGTCTATTTGAGCAAGCTAACGGTGGAACCTTATTTTTAGATGAAGTTGGTGAATTAAAGCCTGATATACAAGTTAAGCTTCTAAGGGCATTACAGCAAGGGGAAATTACTCGGCTGGGTGACACTAAAACCATTAATGTCGATGTGCGAGTTATTGCAGCTACCCACCAAGATTTAACCGCCTTGATTGAACAAGGGGATTTCCGAGAAGATCTGTTTTACCGCCTAGCGGTGGGCATTATCAATATGCCACCACTAAGTGATCGAATAGAAGATATTCCAGTCATAGTTGAACAACTGACAGACCAAATTAATGAGTCTGGGTCCAAACACCCAGACTACATAAGTAAAAAAGTTTCCGAAAATGGAATTAAATTTATTTTATCGCAATCATGGCTAGGCAATATTCGTGAATTATGGAGCACATTGAACAGGGCTTTTCTCTGGACAGATGCAAAATTGGTAGGTGAAAAGGAACTGTCTGACGCGATCATAAATAGAAGACTTGGTGGACAAAATAATGATGTTAGGCTGTCTTTTAACGACAAAGTGGATATAGTTCAACTAACTGAAAATTATCAAAAAAAGTATGTTGAATCAGCATTAAAGGCAAGCGGTAATGTTAAGAAACACGCCACCCAAATGCTGGGCTTAAAAGACCATCAAACGCTAACAAACTGGATGAAGCGGTTGGGGATTCAAAATGAAAAAGAACAATAATTTCGAATTTGGCATTGCGCTTGCGATATAGGACACAAGGAATAATCAGGAATGAAGCAATCAATGAATTTTGAACACATCCAAACAAAATGGCCTGAGTTACATCAGCTTGCTGCATTTGCAGAAGAATATGTAATCAGTGACCCACAAAGTGCTTTAGTAAAACTACGCTGTTTTGCTGAGAAAGTAGTTGGCTATTTGTACAAGGAACTTCGTCTACCAGTGTTCCCCAATTCTAACATCTATGACAAGTTAACCTCAGATGACTTCACAAGTGTCGTACCAAGCTTAATTACTGACAAACTTCATGCGATCCGTAAAAGCGGTAACCAAGCCGCGCACGAAGGCAAAGTCGATCAACAGCAAGCTATCTGGATATTAAAAGAAAGTTACTTTGTCGCTAGTTACCTCTTTATGGCTTATGGGGGAGGCCAGCAAGAAGATTGTCCTGAGTTTACTGTTCCTGAGCAAACAAAACCACTAGACCAATCTGGTGCTGAGTTTGTTAAAAAGAACAAGCAACTTGAAAAACAGTTAGCTGAAAATGAAGCGCGATTAAAGAAAGCACTAGAGGAGCTGGCAACTTCTGAAAAAGCGCAAAAACTTGCACAAATTGAAGCATCCAAGCTTAAACAAGCAATTGACTCTGAAAAAGTCAGCCAAGTGCAATCACTGAATAAGAAAATCACATCAAGCTTTAAGTTTGATGAGGCTGAAACTCGCGCCCGTATTATTGATATGGATTTACGTGCAGCGGGCTGGAATGTTTCACTGGACGAATCTACCACCGATGAAGTGGGCAAAGAAGTAGATTTGCCACATCAGCCAACGAATAGTGGAAACGGAAGAGCTGATTACGTTCTGTGGGATGATGATGGTAAGCCATTGGCGGTTATTGAAGCAAAGCGTACTCGTGAATCTGTTGAAAAAGGCCGCGAGCAAGCAAAAATCTATGCTGATGCGCTAGAAAAGGAATATTGTCAGCGCCCTGTAATATTCTATTCAAATGGCTACGACATTCGTATTTTAGACGATGCGCAAGGCTATAACAGCCGCAAGCTTTACGGGTATTACTCAAAAGACTCGTTGCAATACCTTATAAAGCAACGAACTTTGAAAAAAGATCTCAACCAAACGCCTATTGATACCGATGTGGCTGGTCGTATGTACCAAATGGAAACCATATCGCGTGTCTGTGAGCGTTTCACCAACAAACACCGTAAATCTCTTATCGTACAAGCAACGGGTACGGGAAAAACACGAGTATCTATCGCGCTGGCGAAACGCCTGTTGGATGCTGGTTGGGCAAAGCGTGTTTTATTCCTATGTGACCGTAAAGAGTTACGTAAGCAAGCGGGTAATGCCTTTAACGAATTTACCAAAGAGCCGCTTTATGTAGTTGGTAAAAGTAAAAAAGAAGCAGCAAGTAGTGCTCGTGTCTTTATCGCAACCTATCCGGGCATGATACGCATTTTCCAAAAGTACGATGTCGGTTATTTTGATCTGATTGTTGCTGATGAATCTCACCGTTCTATTTACAATATTTACGGCGACATTTTTAAATACTTTGATGCGTTAGAAGTTGGCTTAACTGCAACCC
The DNA here is from genome assembly GCF_021654245.1 of Pseudoalteromonas sp. MMG022. NCBI lineage: Bacteria > Pseudomonadati > Pseudomonadota > Gammaproteobacteria > Alteromonadales > Pseudoalteromonadaceae > Pseudoalteromonas > Pseudoalteromonas sp. MMG022. The sequence continues at coordinate 197,899 of NZ_JAKFZQ010000006.1, forward strand.
CAGTTGAAATGGTATCTCGTTCTACCTGTCAGCTATTTGGTTGCGATTATAAAATGCCGACGGCGAATTACCCGCTAGAACAAGCGATAGAAGACGGCAACTTAGTACCCTACAAAATCGTTAGCTTTACGACTAAATTCCAGCGCGAAGGCATTAGCAAGGACAATCTTAGTGACGAGCAAATTGCTCAACTTGAGGATCAAGGGATTGATCCTAATGAGTTGGATTTCGACGCAAAAGAAATTGATGATGCAGTGAAAATAACAGGAACTAATGAAGCAATTATTAGAAACCTGATGGAAAAAGGTTTACGTGATGTTGATGGTCAATTACCGGGTAAAACAATTGTCTTTGCCCGGAATATCGCTCACGCCGAACTTATGGCTAATCTATTTGCAGAAATGTATCCGCAGTTGGGTAATAACTTTTGCCGAGTAATTCACTCGAAATATGAACGTGCTGAAGAGCTAATTGACGATTTTAAATCGACAGAAGAAAACAGTATTCGTATTGCCATCTCGGTTGATATGCTCGACACTGGTATTGATGTGCCTGAATGTGTAAACCTCGTATTTGCTAAACCAATTAAGTCGAAAGTGAAGTTCTGGCAAATGATTGGACGTGGCACGCGCTTGTGTAAAGACCTTTACGGTACAGGAAAAGACAAAACCCACTTCTTGATTTTCGATCATTGGGAAAACTTCGAATACTTCGATATGGACCCAGAGGAAGAGGACGTTAAACAGTCTAAGTCGCTAACTCAAAAGCTATTTGAATCACGCTTGTTATTGGCTGAAACCGCACTTAAAAAAGCCGATGTCGCAACGTTTGATGAAGTGATAAAGCTCATTCATCAGGACGTATGTTCACTTGATATGAATACCATAGCGGTGCGTGACAATTGGCAAGTAGTTGAAGCGTGCAAAGACGATAAATACCTTAACCAGTTTGCACCAGAAACTAAAGCAAGTCTCTATGAGCATATTGCACCGCTGATGCAATGGCGCAACATTATGGGTCAGTCGGAGGCGTACAAGTTTGATAATGAAATGGCCATTATCCAAACTTTGCTATACACCGACCCAAGCCTAATTGACTTAGCTAGACAAGCTTTGATGGTGAAACTTGAAAAGCTGCAAATGCACTTAAATGAGGTGCGTGCTAAGGCAAGTTTTATTGCAGATATTCAAAAAGAGGAATACTGGCAGAACCTAACAGCATCAATAGACGGTTTTGAAACACTTGAAACCAGTCGTAAGGCATTGCGTAGCGTTATTCACTTAAGAGAAAAAGGCATTCAACCGCCTTCTCAAGAAGTCATCTTAGATATCAGAGAAGATGAAGCTGATTATCAGGTTACGGAACGTCCTACCAAGATAGTGTCGATTGACTATCAAATCTTCCGCCAAGAGGTTGAAAAAACCTTGGCGCCACTATTTGAAACCGATAGCGTGTTACAAAAAATCCGTGCAGGTAGCCCAGTAACTGAAGATGACATTGCTCGCTTAAATGCCTTAGTACACATTCAAAACCCGAATGTCGATTTAAATACTTTGAAAGAGTTTTACCCAGATTCAACGGCAAGCTTGGATAAAATTCTTCGTACCATTGTTGGCATGGATAAAGAGGTAATCGAGCAAAGCTTTACTAAATTCGTACAGCAAACTCATACCCATATGAATGCCAAACAACAGCGTTTTATTGGTTTATTAAAAAATCATTTAGTGCGCTATGGCGTTATCAAAATTGATCAGCTTTACGATGCGCCATTTACCCAAGTGCATGACATGGGCTTAGATGGCCTGTTCAGCGAAGCGCAAGCTGATGTGATAGAGCAGTTCATTAAACAGTTTGATGTGGAGCTTGGACATAAAGCCACATCAGTAGATAAAGAAATTCAGTTGTAGGTCGAGCGTTTAATTAAACAGTGCGACAAGAGGAAAAGAGAAAATGATCACAGGTCAGCTTAAAAGCAAAATAGACAAACTTTGGGAAGAATTTTGGACGGGCGGTATCACCAATCCGTTAACGGTAATCGAGCAAATTACATTTTTAATGTACGCCCGTATGCTTGATATGAATGAGCAAGCCGATGAAAAGCGTTTCGCTAGAACCAAAAAGCCCTTTGCACACCGCTTTAATGACAACGAACAACATCTGCGTTGGCAAAACTTGCGTCATTTAGGCGCGGAAGAGCTTTATAAAGTAGTCAAAGACGAGCTATTCCCTTATTTCTCTAAAGCCAATGAGGATGAATCAACCGAGGGCGCTATTTTCAACGAGTTTATGAAAGACGCGCAGTTGATGATTCAAAAGCAATCGCTATTAGTGAAAGCGGTAGAGATGGTGAACGACTTACCACTAGAAAACTCTGATACCAAAGGTGACTTATACGAATATCTATTGAGTAAGTTAACCACGGCAGGTATAAACGGCCAGTTCAGAACGCCACGCCACATTATTCGTGCAATGGTTGAAATCATGGACCCTGATAAAAACAGCCGTATTTGTGATCCATCAACGGGCACAGGTGGCTTCTTGTCGGTGTCTTACGAATACTTACTTGAAAAATACACCTCACCAGAAGGTATTGAACGCGAGCCGTTATTTGACGAAGAAGGCAAACCACTACTAGACAGTGACGGTAAACAAGTTGAAAACGTCTTGTATTCGGGGGATTTAATCGACTCGGAAGACCGCAAGCATATCGATACAGACATGTTCCACGGTTTTGATTTCGATGCCACCATGTTACGTGTTGCGGCGATGAACTTAGTGATGCACGGCATTAAACAGCCTGATATTCATTACCAAGATACCTTAAGCCAGTCTTTCTTAGAAAAGTTTCCTGCTGAAGCAAAAGATGGGATGGAAATTATTCTCGCCAATCCACCGTTCAAAGGGTCTTTAGACGAGGAAGACGTTTGCCCTGAGGTTTTACGTAAAGTAAAAACCAAAAAGACCGAACTTCTTTTTGTTGCATTAATAGAGCGTATGTTACGTGTTGGTGGTCGCTCAGCGACTATCGTACCAGATGGCGTATTATTCGGTTCATCAAAAGCGCACCAACAATTGCGTAAATTACTCGTCGATAATAATCAGCTTGAAGCAGTAATCTCGCTGCCTAGCGGAGTATTTAAACCTTATGCGGGTGTATCAACGGCGATTTTGATCTTTACCAAAGGTGGTACTACCGACCATGTTTGGTTTTATGATGTGCAAGCGGATGGCTTCTCGCTCGATGATAAACGCACACCGATTAAAGATAACGATTTGCCAGATTTGGTTGCCCAGTTTAAAGCCCGTGATAAAGCTATCGCAACCAGCGAAGAAAACGATAAAACCCAAAAGGCGTTTTGGGTAAGTAAAGAGGACATCACGTCAAACAAATACGACCTTTCCATTAACCGCTACAAAGAAGTGGTTTATGAAGAAGAGCAATACGATCCGCCAAAAGAAATCTTGGGTAAGTTAGTGTCATTGGAAAATGAAATCTTAGCTGATTTGAAAGAGTTGGAGGCGATGCTGTGAGTTGGCCTTTAGTAGAGTTGGGTGATCTTGCGGAATTTATTAATGGCTTTGCTTTTAAACCTAAAGATTGGCAAGAAAGTGGAAAGAAAATTATTCGAATTCAAAATTTAACTAATCCTCACAAAGAGTACAATCTCACGGAGTTGGATATTCCGAATAAATATAACGTGACCAAAGGAGATATATTGGTCTCTTGGTCGGCTACTCTAGATGTTTTCGAATGGTCTAGAGAGGATGCACTATTAAACCAACATATTTTCAAAGTAGTTCCCGATTATGAAAAAGTTAATAAACGTTACTTCAAATATGCGCTAAAGAAAGCTATCGACTCAATGCTTAAGTTTTCACGCGGCTCTACTATGAAGCATGTGAATCGTGGTGACTTTCTAGGGACGAGAATCCCACTACCACCACTTGAAGAACAAAAACGTATTGCCGCGATTTTAGATAAAGCCGACAACGTGCGCCGCAAACGCCAACAAGCCGTCGACCTCGCCGATGACTTCCTCCGCAGTGTATTCCTAGATATGTTCGGCGATCCTGTAAGCAACCCTAAGGGCTGGAAGCCTGCAAAAATGGGTGACCTCATAGAGTTTGCTAAAGATGGTCCGCACGTCAGTCCTAAATACTCAGTGTCTGGTATTCCCTTTTTATCAACAAGGCATGTGAAACCTTCTGGCGTAGTTTGGGAGGATTTAAAGTACGTATCACAAGAGGAAGCCGATGTTCACTGGAAGAAATGTAAACCTCAGAAAGGTGATGTTTTATATACAAAAGGGGGAACAACTGGCATTGCATGTCCTGTTGATTTCGAAAAAGAATTTGCCGTATGGGTCCATGTTGCGTTAGTTCGGCCTAAGCCAAAGTTGGCTAATCATATTTGGCTAACACATATGCTAAATACAAAATTTTGCTATCAACAATCTCAGAGATACACCAGAGGCGCTACGAACAAAGACCTTGGTTTGAAAAGAATGGTTGATATTGAAATGTATGCTCCACCAATAGAAGAGCAAGAACGGTTTGTGAAAGTAAGGGAGAACGTCTTAGGTTTATTATCCAAATTTGATGAATCAAGTAGCGATAGTTTATTTAACTCCCTAAGCCAGAGCGCTTTCGCTGGCAAATTATAAGAATAACAACAAGGATGTTTTTATGAATGTAAGTGGTTTCATCGTTAATGAAGAGTTGTGGCAAAGCCTGAGATACTGCCAGCAAGAAAGTATTCAAACGGCGTTAAGCTACTTAAAAAAGCCGTTAAATGAAAATGCGAACTCTTGCCTTATTAGCTTGCCAACAGGTGCAGGTAAATCGGGTGTAATTAGTATCGTATCTCACAAAGCGACCCACAAGCGGGTGCTGGTTTTATGTCATCGACGTGCTGTGTGTGATCAACTTTTTAAAGAAATAGATGGAAAGTTCTTTAGTGATCGTGTGGAAGGCGAGGTTATCAAGCGCAAGGTTGTTTTTAGTGATGTGAACGATACCTCTAAAAACGGCGTTTATGTTTCAACCTTTCAGAAACTACAAACTTTCGATAGTGCTCAGCTTGAGCGGTTAAAGCTAGATATTGATCTTATTATTATTGATGAGGGGCACGCCGAACCTTCTCCAGTATGGAGCACCTTAGTACGTGGTATTAACGCTCATAAAGTCGTTATAACAGCTACTCCTTACAGGAATGATTTGTATCAATTCGATGTTACCGAAGATGCCAGTTATATTTATACCTTTGAAAGAGCACTTGCAGATGATGTTTTAAAAGAACCAACTTTTGAGTCAATTACTTTAGCTGAATTAAGCGGGAAAATTACAAACTTCTTAGAAGCTAATGATGACACAAAGTGCATTATTAAATGTGAAAAGTTCGAAGATATTAATCGCTATTACGATTTGTTAAACGATGACTTTTCAGTGTTAGCAATACATGAACAATTTACTAAAGATGATCGAGATAATGTAAAGGTTTCCGTGCCAGCGAACCTTAAAGGTTCTGATTACCAAGTCATTATTCACCAGAGGAAACTGGATGAAGGGGTCGATATTCCCGAAGCAAAGTTATTGGTTTTGGCCTATGCAGTTAATAGTGGTCGGGAACTAGTTCAAACCATCGGAAGAGTAGTTCGTCTGTACGGTGATGTTGAACCTAAAACCTTGGAGGTTGAAAGCGATGCAAATAGCCAAATGTGGCAAAACTACAGAAAATTTGATCGTTCACTAGATAGCGCTGAATCAGTTAAAAAATTCATAGCATCATTAGATAGTAGTAAGTTGATTGACCGTTACCTAGAAGCATTTCCTGATGTGAGTTATTACGGAAACCGTTTTGTAAGTAAATTTGATCTTAATACCTTCGAGCCGGAAAGTTCTCTTAATATCCCAACGGCATCAATTTGTTTTTTGAATCAGTCGCAGGGATTCAGCGTTCAGCTTTTATCTGATCATCTATATTGGCGATGCAATAATGCTGGCGAACTCGCGAAAATATTTGCTACAGAAACTGGTATTCATGGTGTTATATCAATCGCGTTCGATAAGTCTCGGTTTTTAACAGATCAGTTTTTCTTTGAGCCTTCACTTGAAATAACATTATATAAACAGCTCTCGAACAACGTTGTTGCAATTTATGATAGCCGAGGTCGCAGATTTAATGGTGAGAAAGGTTTAAAACTCGGCTCTGCGATACCTCTAGATAAACTGCTTAATGTAATGTCATTAGGTGAATCAGCCTCAACGAAAGAGGCGAGTAGTAAATCGATTAGCTCAGCTAGAAAACGTCCTGAACGCATCGCGGTAAAAGGAAAAGGTTTAGAGCAAATGGCTGACATGCAAGCCAATGCGTCATATCGACTAGCTACTTTGCGTTGTGATACCTATGACCAATACAATAAAAAGAAAGGTAGCTATTATGTAGGTGCAGACTCTGGGAGAATCTCAGATCAAAAAGAGTCATCGTTTACTTTGGGTGATCTTAATGATTGGCTTACAGATATTGATAGTGTCATATCTGCAAATATTAATATACAGAACGCCTTAGTACATTCATATGCAAAGCCAATATCTGTTGATGAAAATTTTGAAGCTCACAGTTTGATTTTTGATTTAACAGAATTTGAGTCTCCGATAAGTACTTTTATAGCCGGGGAACAATATACACTCGATAATTCGTTTTTGTATTTAATATACAATGATGGGGCTTTGCTAGTTGATGATGTTGAGGAAAGTAAAATCTTAGTCAACTTTAATCAAGAAGAACCTTATTTAGAAATTACACCAGAAGCGGAAATACTATATTCACTTGCAGGTGGGGAACACCAAGACATAACAGACTTTCTCAACGAGCACTTACATAAAGCACTTTTAGCTAATGGGATCAGTTATTCAAATGGTAAGTTCTATCAATTAACGCTTCCAGTGGCTGATAGCTTTGAATTAGGTGCATCTAACCTTGCCAATGTTGTTATCGGGCTTGAATCTCTTATTGGTGAAGATTTAGATGAGAAAGGATATCAAAATGGTGCTCATCAGGTTGTTGATGAGGGCTTTAGCAGAGATTCCATTTTCTATTTAGTAGATCAATTAAAAGCTAATGGCTTTGCCAACCCAACAAAAAGCGAACTAGGTCCATTTGCTCCCTTCATACCTGATGCAGACTTGTTGATTAACACGGATATGGGCATTGAACCTGCTGACTTTGTAGTATCGTCAAAAAACAAGTTAGTATTCGTTCATGTTAAATGTGGCAATGCAAAAGCCCCCCGATCATCAGCAGGTGCTCTTGCTGAAGTTGGATCTCAAGCCATTAAAAATATCGAAATGCTTATTAGTAGTGATGTTAATTTAAAACCTTCAAATTGGAATAGCTTATATACGGCATGGCCTGGACCGCATGATAACCCAAACATTCCTGAGAGAATTAGAATTTTCCAAGGAGCGACGTTTACTGCTCAAAACGAACAGGAAAGAAAAGAAAAACTAAATGAGCTGTGGGATACAGTTGCAATGAGAAGGCGTTCTACGGCTGTTAAAAAAGAGATTTGGATTGTTGCGGCTAATAGCTTTTCAGCCAAACATTTTGAGCAGCAATTAAAGTTAGGTTCAGAGGCAGATGGCCGAACTTTGCAAGCTTTTCAATTATTAAATAGTTGGCTAGCGACGGCGCATGATAATGATGTTGAGTTGAAAGTTTTTGTTTCACCTTAGTTTTAGACAAGAGCTAAAGAATAGATGATGAGAGGTGGCCACCAAGTTAAGAGCTTGTCTTTGATTTGAATTTAAAAACAGTCCTTGGCAACAAGGACTTTTTTTGTTCGGGGCTGTAGGATGGCGGCGCTTCGCGCCTTATACCGATCTACAAATAAGAAGACCATATAGGTGGAAAAGCCGAATGCGCCTTCCAACAAAGGTGCAAAGGGTTAACGACAGCGAACATAGTGAGTGCGTTTCCTTTGCGCAAGGTGGAGTGAACAAGTTTAACCTCTGTAATAGGTCGCTTCATCTCGTCACCTTCGGATGGCGCTTCGCTTATGCCAACCTACGAGTTACCACCTGTAACTGCTTAATCCTCTGGCCCCAACAACGTAAACGTTAAATGCTTACGCATATCTTTTAAAATCACGCCTTTTTTGAGCATGGCGGCGCTTAAACGTTTTTGCCATTTTAATAAATCTGGTTTGGCGGCTTCTAAAGCTGGTTCATCTTCAAATTGAAAACATAGCAGTAAAGAACCGGGGAATAGGTGATATTCCACATCAAACCAACATTGCACCATACCGGGGATCTCGTTGCGGGCTTGCTCTTCGAGCATATCGGCAACGCTCATTACTAGCGTTTGTTGTTTTTGTTGAACTTTAGAGAGCTTTTTCATGGGGTTCCAAATTAACGGCAAAATACAGCAATAAAGGCGGATTATAACCAAGCTCTTAGAGTAGCAAAAGTTATCGGGCGTTCTGTTGTAAGGGGGAGTGCTTATTAATTTGCACTCACCGTGACGGTAATGGTATCTGAGTATGTGCCAGCTTCGTTTAAGCCATTTACCTGAGGGGTAATTTTGAGCAAGGTGGCTTGTGTTTCGCCCGAGCTACCAGTACCCGCGGCGGTAGCATTTAAATGCTCGTAGGCTCCCGCTTGAAGGTCGATACCTGTGGTATCGCCGATGTTTAGGGTATACGCCAACTTACTGTTTTGTGCGTTGTCAGCAACCAAGTAGCCGCCATTTGCTGAGCTGTAGGTTGTGGTGGCGTTTTCACCGGTGTTACACCACACATCTAATGTGCCAATTTCTTGTGCTTGTGATGTGGTGCTCAGGTTTAAGCCTGTTACGCTGTTTGTACCGCTGCTGGTTTTACACATAGGCTCAACAGTACCAGTAAAGGAATACTGAGCTTCGCTGCCTGTTGTTTCAGTTACAGCTGACATTGTGCTGAGCGATATAATCGCTGAGATAGCAAACAGTGGCTTTAATATGGTGATCATGGCGTTCCCCCTAACACTAAAGTACAGCAGTTGTATTTCAGTTTGCAACTATTTATCGTCGCATAACACCGTATTGCATATATTGCGCCTATTTTTTGTTCAACATGTGGCACTTTAATTGCGTTGTTATGTCACTATAGACCGTTGATATTACATTTGGGGACATTTATTGCCACATAGGCAAGAAAGTGCCTCTGTGTTTTGGCATAGAGATATGTCGGATGATGTTACACACCCGACCGTTTAGCTCTATTTGTGGGGGAGGGCAATGAGCATAGCTCATTGCCAAAATGTAGTGCTTAGTTAGGGCTTACTGTAACTGTGATAGTATCAGAGTAAGTACCTGCATCGTTCATACCGTTTGATTGAGGTGTGATTTTAAGTGATGTCGCTTGTGTTTCACCTGTGCTACCAGTACCAGCAACGGTTGTTAGGTGCTTGTAAGTACCGCTTTGTAGGTCAACACCAGATGTATTACCGATGCTTAGCGTGTAAGCGATTTTACTTGCCTGTGCGTTGTCAGCAACTAAGAAACCGCCATTTGCAGAGCTATATTCAGTTGTTGCATTTTCACCTGTGTTACACCACACATCTAATGTACCAATCTCTTGCGTTTCTTGAGTTGAATCAAGGTTCAAACCCGTTACGCTGTTTGAGCCACTATCAGTTTTACACATAGGCTCAATAGTACCTTCAAACGAGAAGCTTGCTTCTGTTGCAGATGTTTGCGTAACAGCAGCCGCTGCTGACATTGATGTGATTGCAGATGCAACGAATAGTGATTTTAGTAATGTGTTCATGGCGTTTCCCCTAAAATAAAATACAGCAAATGTTTTTTTATATACTTTTAATGGTTAGGTATTAGTTACCTGTTTCCTAAACATTAAGCAAAGGGTGTGCCAAATATTACTTTGTTGCGTGTAAAATTTTTATTTATCGTCCGGTTTTTTGTTAACTTGTTTAACTTCAATGGTTTACTTTGGGTAAACAGTCAGTGATAAATTATCTCTGTAATATCCCGCTGGCATTAATTCTGTGTTACCTAAAATAAATTCAAAGCCAAACCACTTATTTCTGACGCCTGGAAAAAAGTTATAGCTACGAATGAGTCGCTCTGAAGACGAAATTTTGACGTTATCGAAGGTTATCGAATAGTCGATCAGTGCTTGAGTATCGGTTTCATGACGCAAGCCATTGTATTCTGAGTCTAAAACAATGTCGTAAGAGCTGTTACTCAGAATATTAATGCCCCAGTAGAAGCGCATATCGCTTTTCAGCTCTCCCAAATTGATTTGATAATGTCCATTGCTGCCAGAGACTTTACCTTTGCTGGCGTTATCTAAGGAGACCGCAACCTGCGGCTGTGAGTAATAAGCCATATCGAGGTATTGCTCTTCTATCACACGGTTCCTACGCACGATAGATACTTTTACACTGCCCGTATAAGAGCCCGCAGGAAACAGGCTATAATGCTGCAAGCGGGCCCACAATTGACTAGAACGACTCGTAAGAGGAATGCGCCATATGCCACTTTGTGGCCACATGGTATTAAACTGTGAGTCCAACAGTCTGGCGTATTTATATTCTGTCGGTCCTGTGAATACTAAGGAGTAGTAGTAAACGTCTTCAATCCATATTTCATCCGCACAATTTAATAATGTGTCAGAAACTTGTACTTTTAATGGCAGGTATACTGAAACTCGGTCACTGTGCTCTTCTATGATTTCAGATGGATCTGAAGTGGCCCATAAAGTGCCATAACATCGTCCGTGCTTCGCCAGTGCTTGGTTGGAAGCGCAAAGAAGAGCCGCAATAAGCAACATATAAACTTTTAATTTCATTTACTTGCGTCTCCTTTCGATGGGATTTTCTCAAGCGTTAGTGTGCCAATTCTGATAAATCGTTGTTCCGTATCTTCAATTAAAAAAGTACCCTGAGTGTCATTTAATTCAATCAGATACTCACCAACACTAATTCCTTCCACGACAAACCTACCTGCTCGGTTGGTAAAAAATGCTCGGCTTAGCGGCTGCGCTTTTTGGCCGTCAGTATTTTGTTGTTTGATGACCCGTCCTCGCTGCATTGCAATCGGCGTGCCTTGCTCATCCACTAAAGTACCAATAACCGTATACGAGAGCTCTGAACCTATTTGGATATGGTGACCTGTATTTGCCCCACCGACGATTTGGTACATTCCAGGACCCCAGTCGTAGCCCAATGGGGCTTGTGGTACATCAATATTAAACTGGTAGTTTGCATAGCCGGTCCCTAGGTCAATGAGTGCGCCAATATTTTGACTGGGCTTTGTTTGTGCGCGACCAAAGTGGTTAACATTGACCAGAACGTCGGTCTCTTTGAGCGTCTTGTGTTTAGTCACAACGGCAAACGGCGCGGTGGTGGTTGCCCCCATACCCACGTGGCCATCAGCAATACCGACACTGGTAGATAAGTTGATATTCGCGCCACTTTCACTGCTTTGCTGTGAGCGAGTATAGTTGTTTGCGCCCACATCAGCTCTAAAAAAGGCGCCGGTATAGCTGGCTTTAAACTGCTCTTGTCTATAGTCACTACCTCTTTCGGCTCTGAGTTCATAACCGTAATCATTAACAAAGTTATTGTTGGTTTTGCCATAGCTGGCACTGGCAACTTTACTTTGATTATTGTACTGCGCTCGGGTGCGAATATTACTTCGGCGGTTATAGTCATTCCAAATGAAATTCAGAACAAACTGATTTTCAGAGAGGGTCCGTGGGTCTTCACTTGTGCTGTGGTTATAGCCAACTCTCACCCGCAAGCCCTCATAACGCAGGTTTAACTCTGCTGTTATGTTTTTAGTCACCATAGCGTCACTGTTGGTTGAGCGTGACGCGTTTAAATTAACATCAAGATTGTCATCAATGATATAGCTGTAGTCTACATAGGCCCTTTTATTGTTATTAGGCGTACTGAATTGCAGCCATGGCGTGTTGGTGAAGTCTTCTTTGACTTCGTAGCCTAAACGTAAGTTTGGTGAGCCATAGTTTCCTTTGCCAAAAACGCTGTGCTCGGTTTCGATAGAATAGGCGTGGCCTTGGGTGCTGCTGTGTGTTTGGTATTGCATATCACTTTGTGAAAAGCGAAACGATATATTGCCTAATAGGCTATTGAGTGTGGCAACCGAGCCCAGCACGTGGCCACGTGGGTGAATTGCCCCGTTTACGCCAAGGGTCAAACTGTCAGTTAATCCGTATTCATAGCTGCCTGATATGAATAAGTCATCATCATAGTCGTAACGACCATCTTCTACAGACGAGACATAGCCTACCGCGAAAGAATAATCACTTAAGCCTTCGGCCAGTAATCTGGCGTTATAGTGTGTGGTAAAGCTAAACTGCTGGGTTTCGCCATTAGCATAGGTGGCGACAATTTGGATATTATTCACACCGGATGTCAGTGGTAAGTCGTTTAAATCATAGCGTCCAGCACGCAGCCTGAGTCGAGAGATCAAAAAGTCATTAATAAATACTTCGAGTGTAGCGGGGCGTGGCAGCACAAACTGTTGGCTATTACCTGGCGTTATTTTGCGCTGTGGCTGCAATTTTGAGTAGGCTTTTTGTATTTCAAACCCGCCAAGCTGGGTGCCAGAAAGGTGACCACGACTGCTAGTTTGGGTATCACCCAAGGTCATTCTCAGGGGCATATCAGGCTGATCGTAGAACAAAGCAATATCACCCCGATAAAACTGCTCTTCTAGGTTATCATCGTTTTCCCAAAATATAGAGCTGCGCATATTGATACCATCACCACCACCAACATTGGCATTGATGAGCCACTCAAACTGTGAGTGGTGGCTTTGGTTATTATCACTGCGTTCATGGTTTAAGTTGAAGTTGTTTAGTACCGCCCAGTTCGCTTCACCTTTTGGCTGTTCAAAGTGTTTTTCCCTACCGTACGATAGGCTGTCTGTTGCCATCGCAGCTTCAGTTAACGACATTTCAATGGTGAGGTCTTGCGGCTGTAATGACAGCGAGATCCCGTGCGAGCGAAACTGCTCAAGGGTGACTTCCTGCTCTCCTTTGCTTGTCAGCCATGCGAGTACTTCTTTACTTAACACTGATTGTAGATTGCGTTTAAACTCAGCGGCCGAGATAGACTTCAAGGTGAGTCCGTCGACGGTGGCTGACACATGGCCCAGTTCAGTCGCATTTTGCCTGATAGGAAACTCCATCACATAGACGGCCGAAAGCGCGGGGAATGCCTGTATAAACAGCACGCTTAGCAGCACGCATTGCCACTTGGCAGGCCTGTGGGTAAAGCCCATTGCTAACATCGTTTATTGGTTACTTTTTACTGAATAGGTTGATAAGCGCGGCACTTTTGGTTGGCTTGTCATTTAGCAGAGACTGTAAATCTATCACCATAGAGTGCCCCGGCATAATGAAGCGCCCAGAGGTGACGCCTTGGAACTGAGGCCAACTAATCACGGTATCGCCTTGATGGAAATGATATTCAAATCCAGAAAGGTCTAATACACGTTCACCGTCATTGTTGATGGTCAGTTTACAGTCTGTTATTTTTTCACAACTTACACTGCTGTTTGGCTTAGCTGCGATGCCCTCTGGGCTGACAAATACCAAGGTAGCAAAATTAAATACCATTTTTACCCCAGATTTTTCGTCATCACCGGGTAGTGGTAGCTGTTTAAACACAATGCGATAGGAATGGGTCTGCTTAAGCTCGGGCGAGCCTAAATATTTAGCACGAAAAACTTGGTGACCTTTTGCTGGTACCTCTATTTGTGGCGGTAACACAATAAAGTCTTCTTCTGCACGCACTAACACTTCTTTATGGTTTTCGTCGAAAGTACGTTTATAGACTTCTATTTCAATGGGCAGAGGGCTATCACTGGGATTCTGCAGTCGATAGGTTACTAACGATTTTTTGCCATGAGACGCGAGATCGACGATCATTGGCTGAACCTGATAGGCCATTGCGGGGGCTGATAAACACAATAATAGTAACAACAGTTTACGCATCTGAATTCCAACAAGGAGACGTGACTTACATTTGTGCTATACGATACCCTGACTTTTGGTTAATACAAGCCTAATTTATTAGATTGTTGCAATTTATGGGTACATAGTAAGTATGTACAGTTCTATCTGCACAACCTTGGGGGCGTAATGGTGTCAATGTTCATCTGGTAACACGCTTTATTGTAATGCGCTATGTTTGAGTTGTATTGGACTGAGCCTATTACGCTAAAATTGATAGTTTACTGACAAAAACGCCCCTAAATCTTCACGAGCGGGCAAGGTATTGATGGGATAAAACACAGGGGTATCATTGGGCTGATAAACAGACTCATCCAACAGGTTTTTAATTTCCAGTGACACGGTGAGTTGATTATCATCATTGACGATAAACTTTCGGCTGGCTTTAACGGTTAACCAGTTATAACCATCGGCTGGCGGATTCACAAGCTCTCTGTTTGGGTCAAACAAAATGTTATCGTGATACTTAGAGTAACTGAGCAGGTACATGCCAAGCTGCCAGCGTGAATCATCGTAGCTTAGGCCGAACTTAAAACTATTATTGGGCGCTAGGTTAATATTTTCTGTGCCGTGCTTATCTTCATTGCGCTGATGTGTGGCAGATAATTCAGCGTACCACTGGGCTGTTAATTGATGCTTATATTCCAATTCGATGCCATATGATGAAATTTCACCGCTATTTTTATTCTCCAATGCAAAGTTAGGGTCATCGGAAGGGCGCAGCAAGATTAAGTCGTGCTCCTCATTTTTATACAAGGTAGCAGTGAATAGCTTTTCGTCTGTTTGATAAAACAGTTGCGCTTCTGTGGTATTGATAGTTTCAGATCTCAGATCGGGGGTCCCTTTTTGGATCCCTGGGGTTTCGATGGTGCGCTCTCCTGAAGATGGATGACGAAACGCCTTAGCATGGCGCAATTTCAACGTCCAAACGTCATTAAAGTGATAGGTAAGTCCGAGTCTTGGTACAAAATCAGATTGGTTATCAATGTTATTGATAAGTTCGACGGACGTCACATACTGCCCGCCTAGCTCTACATTCAACTTTGGCGTGACAACGTACTTTATTTGCGCATACAAACTGGCATAGCGCTCCTTGGCATCAGGGATGGTTGAAGCAGCATACACTCTGCGATGTTCATGATATGCGCCGACCAACAGTGAAGCATTGTCTGATAAATCACCGCTTAAGTTAAACTCTAGTAATCTAATATTGAGTGGAGATTTGATGCGTATAAAGTCGTCTGCAATACCTTCACTGCTCCATTCCATCTCTTTTTTGATGTTGGTGTAATGGCTATCTAATTTCCAGTTATTATCAAATTGATAGCTATGAGAGAGATTGGTGAAGGTTGATGGATGTAGCTTTGACCAAGGGATGTAGTTTTCTTCAGGTGCATCCCAAAAGTTGCCGAATTTTTGCTGTAGATTTCTAAAGTGGGATAGTGAAAGTGCCTTGTAGTTTATATCTAAATGTAGCGTTTTGTCGGTTTGAAACGCTTTTTTGCTAAATGTAGTTTGCGTAGTTGGGTCAAAGGTTTGTGCATCCCATCCGCCTATATCTGTGTACAAAACATTGATTGCCCCAGATAAATCGTTATTTTTATATACATAGCTGGCGTCAATTATTTGTGAGTCAAAGCTTCCTACAACAATACTTTGATTGGCCTGCCAGCCCTCAGATTTACCTTGTCGGGTAATGATATTGAACACGCCCTGATAGGCGTTTGTGCCATACAGCACAGAGCCCGGGCCGCGAATGTATTCTATCCGCTCAATCGAAGACAGCGGGATTGAAGTATATAGGTTGTGTGCGCCAGAGAGGTTACCAAAAGGCCTGCCATTGAGTAATCCAAGGTGTTGTAAAAGGCCCGTCCAAGGCTTACTTCCTCGGGTGGTAATGGTTGTGAGTACGCCGTAGTTGCTGTTGACGGAGACGATACGTTCAAGTATTTCATAGAGACTATGTCCGCCAAACTGTTCTATTTGTTGGCGTGAAACAACCGAAATACTGGCGTTGGAGTTGCGTAACGATTCTTCTTGTTTTGAAGCCGTGGTCACCGGCGTACTTAGCAGTTCTTCAAGCGACATATCAAACAGCGATGCAAATACATCATCTTGCGAGGCAACAGGAAAACTCTGCATTGACGCAGATAGGAACAACAAATAAGAGCAGCGTTTGGAATGTGTCATTGACGTATATTTGGAAAAAATCTACTTAAAAAAGATAGCAGAGAATAGAGGGGATTCAACAAAAGCAAGCAAAGTGCCACTGAGAATAATAACCTATGCGTTTGATGGGTATACAACTCTGCGGAGGTGGGTTTATATATTACGCAATAGCCTGATATAACCTTAGTGCATGCCAACCAACGAATAGCGCTATCGCGTAACTAAACAGGGTGCCTAGCATTACGTATTCCGTCAGCTTCATATCTTGGTTTTTGGTTAAGTCTCCAAACCTAAAGATGGTTTTAGCTGCAACTAAAAAGCCAATGCCTGCAAATTGTCCCATAAAGATAAAGGAAATAGCTAAACATCGTTCCATGTAGCCAATCCACGCACCTGCTGAGATTAAGCCAACATTGATGGGGGCAGTGCCTGTGGGGTTATTTGGTCTTTCGTGTTGTTGGTTTGGGGCTGTTAAACAATCGGTATGTTTTTTCAAAGCTAGTGCAATCAGTACCGAAGCGGGTTTGCATACCAGTAAATAGGCAAGCGCGATGACAATGTTTTTGGCGGTGATAAAGTCACTGAGAAAAAGCTCAACTTGCGATATTGAAAACTCAGATAAATATACCCAGACCAAACAGATAATGAAAAGGTGCACGCCTTGGTCGAGTAAAAACGGGCGCAAGCTATTACTCAAGTGAGACTTAACGCAATCCATGGCTACATGTGAAACAGCAAGGAGCATAACCGCTAAACTGGATAGCCAAAAGGAAAACTCCATCAGTAAAAAAACTAATGAATAGAGTACAAGATGAACCAAAAAGTGTTTCCACAACCCCGGTGATTTTAAATGCCGAGTATTTCTACATTTCACCCATGCTGTTGGTTGTAGATAAAAGTCGCCAACAAAATGTGCGCCAATCAGCAGCAGTAGTAGATCCATGTTCTTTTCCTTAAGCTGTTGTAACTCTTTGGTTTACGACACCAATGTAGTCGCGTATCAAGGTTGCTCCAATACTGCTCAGTCGATTACTAATATTCTGTCGCGACGTTTTTGTTATTTCAGCTATTTTTTGATGATCTGAAAAGTCATTTATTATGTAAGTGTATAATAGCTCGGCTTGGGTTTTGGTCATCTTATTTAATTGATGACTTAAAAATCCTGTTAGCAATTGCATTTCTTCACTCACGTTGCCTGCAAAGCCAATAGTAAGGTCACCTCGTGGGGTTTTGTTTAGGCCTCGGCCTGACTCGATAAAAACAGGGCCTGTTGCTGTGGTAGGGTTGTTGCTATGGAGTGTTTGCTCACCATATGCCAAAGATAGCGTACATAAAATAGGCTTATCGGTTTGAGGCGCGCAATGCAGTGCCAGTTTGAGTAACAGTGTACATCCAATCGCATGGTTAGGGTTTGGAAATTGAATCTGAAATTCATCTCCTCGATATATCTCGCCTTTCGCCCCATATCGCTCATCAGCTAGGTGCATGATGTTTTTTAATATGGATATTGCTGCAGTGTAAGTGTCAGGTTTCATTTTGCTGGAGTTGACGAGATCTCCGGTTAGCACCGCTATCATATAATGTTTGCTCAAAGTCATTATTGATGCAACTATATTTCATTGCATTGATATAAGCAATTAAATAAGGTTGCAAATGTGTATTACAACCTTATTTGGTTGTTTATAGAGTGGCCGTTTAGCTCTGATGCGTACGGTGGCTCGGAACAAGATACATTATTCTATTAAATAGGTGCTTGGTATCGGGTTTTTCAACTCAAAGCTCGATACCAACTGTGGCAAGTGGTTTATAAACTTAAATGAACTTAGAACTGATATCTTAGCCCCGCGTAATAGCGTCTACCGTTGATGTATATACCCGTAGGGGCAAATTCATTACGATCAAAGGTATAAATTTGCTCATCCGTTAAATTAATAAACTCAAATTGTGCTTCTAGGCTGTGAGTCAGCTTAATCGTAAGGCTGGCATCTAACTGACCATAATTATCCATGATGGTTTCACCGACCCCTGTGGCAAACTGAGTGCGATAGTTATAGCTTAGTCGGGTACTGAACTGGTGATTTTCATAGTAAGCGGTGAGATTAGTGCTGTGTTTGGAAGTGCCGGGCACTTTGTTTTTTAAGTTATGGTCACTGTGCTCACGTTCACCGTCAACAAAAGTATAGTTCGCAATGATCCCAAAGCCATAGGCCAGCGTTTGTTGATAACTTAGCTCTATACCCCGAATACTGCCACCCGCGCCATTCTTTGGTCTATCAATCGACATTAAAATACCTTCGTGATGTTCCAATTGCCTATCAAACTCTATAAAGGATTCTACGTCTTTATTGAAAAGAGCCAATGAAGCAAGCCCCGCATCGTCAAAATACCACTCCAAACTGGCATCAAACTGCGCTGCACGGTAAGGGTCTAAATTGGCATTACCGCCTTGGCCTTGGGCTTGCGTGACGTTGTAATTGGTAGACGGCATTAGGTGGTGAAACTGAGCGCGAGACATGACGCGTGCAACGGAAAAGCGACCAACAAGTTCATCGCTTAAATCCACCTTGAAGTTAATGCTTGGTAGTATATCGGTGTAATCTCTTGTTTCTTCATGCCATTTATAACTATCAGGGGCTTCGATAGGAGAGGCAACGCGCTTGTATGCGCCTGAATCTTGAGCGGTCCTGACGATTCGAACGCCCATATTAGCGCTAAAATGCTCCGTGGCCAATTGCAGTTGGCCGTAACCTGCGAGTGTTTTTTCCGTAATATGAAAGCGGCTGGCTTTTTCAACTTCCTGTTGAAAATTAAGATGGCTAAAATCTTCTGCAAGTGCATTGATATCGGCAAAGCTGTATACCTTTAAGGTATCTGAATTACCCACGTCGGCCAAATAGCTGTCTACAAATTGCCCTGGGTAGTCCGCCAAAGTCGTATTGAGTTGGCCGGCAAGGCCATCAAGTCCACCAGAGTTGGAGCGGTAACGCAAAAAATCACGCTGGTGGTCTTTAAACTTGAGTCCGAACTTGATGGCATCAATAATTTTAAAACCCATATCGTGGGTGAAGTCGAGTTGTGCAAACCAAGCTTTGTCTTCACCGTTTTGACTGTCATTTCTTGCCTCGGTGAGAAACCAGCGTTTAGCATCTAACGGCGACGTGGTGTAGCGGGCAACAATATTCTTTTTGTTTGAGGTATCGACACTAAATTGCGTATTGGCAGAAAACTGCGAGGTGATATCTTCTTTGGTGCCACCTGAGCCGCGACTCACACCTATTTGTAATTGAGAAGTCCAGAAAACCCCTTCATAGGCTAAATCTAGATGTGCGCTGTGTGTGCTTAATTGTGAATCTCGCCAAATCGCCTCCATACTGGTGTTGAATGGCCCTGTTACTGGTAAATATTGTGCACTAACCAGCGTATTATCTATAATATTGAGATTACGAACGGCACCACCTAAATCCACTGATTTAGCACTTTGCCACAAAAAGTTCTGGTTATTATTGTCTGCATCTAGGTGAGAATATAGCAGGTGACCATTGAGCCTCCAGCGTGGTGATAGTTGTAAGGCGGTATTGACGGTATACGCTTGCAGCTCCCTTTTTTGCTGGAATACGGCGGAGCCTCCACCGCCAGGAAACCACATCATTTTTGCTGGACTTTGTTGCTCTTGTGGGGTGGCATACCAGTTGTCGTCATTGTCTTGATACAATGTGCGCTCATGCCAGCCCCATGACTCAAGGCCATCTCGTCTTAGGCTGCGGTCTCGCCTTGTGGCGGTAAATAAAATCGCGTAATCGCCGCCTTCACTGTGATAGTTGTAAATGGCGCTAAGTTGCGGGTCGAGCTTATCGCTTAAGTCACTGTATTGCAGCTGAGCTGTGACCATGCTGTACCCTGCGGGGGTCAATAAAGGGTCTCGCGTTTTTATATTGATCGCACCACCTAACGAGCCTTCGTCCTGTGACGCCTGAGGTGTTTTAAAGACCTCTAAAGTAGAAACTATTTCACTGGGAAGTAAGGTGAAATTAAATCCGCGGCTGGGCTGACTCGAAATCCACCAATCTGCTGATGCTAGATATTGACCGTTTAGATAGGTTCTATTTTGTTCTGGAGTAGTACCTCTGACACCTATTCTTTCACCTTCGCCCTGTGCACGAGAAAGAGAAATACCCGTAATGCGCTGTAGCGCTTCAGCGACATTTTTATCTGGAAATTTACCGATATCTTCTGCGCTGATTGTATCTGAAACTTGTTGATTGTGGCGTTTATTACTGAGAGACTTGACAACGCTGTCATGAAAGGCACGAATTTCAATGCGCTCAATTGAGTTTTCTATTGTCGGATCGCGCTCTGTTGCATAACTAGAACCTGCAATTAAAAGTGCGCTGCAAGACGCTGTTAGTATGAGAGTCTCTGACATTGTGCTCAACTTATAATACGAGTAAGTTATTGTTAGTTACTTTTCATAATACGCTTTTATTACGAGCCGAACCATAGTTTTACAATATTTTTAGCGAATGCTTGAAAACCTTAATAAACGTTTTTTAATCAATGAGATACTGGTCGATCTGGGCAACTTATCTGTGCAGGTAGGAGGATCCTGTAGAAGCATCGAAGCGAAGCATGCCGCTTTATTGCGTCTGTTGATTACCAATCATGGCGAGGTGGTAACACGTGAATTAATACTCAACACCTTGTGGCCCGGTACCATAGTGAGTGATAACTCGGTGAGTCAGCTGGTGGCGCAGTTGCGTAGGCTTTTGGATGACAGCCCGACTGATCCTAAGATTATCAAAACGGTACCACGCTTAGGCTATCAATGTATTGCCCATGTTGAAAGGGCGCCAACACTGCTTGAACATATTGAAGAAGTATCGCGTGGTCGTGGTGTGCAATTTGCCTTACTGGGGTTTCTAGCGGGCGCAGCCATTACCTTGGCAGGTTTTGCAATTACGCAATACTGGCAGCAACGGGGTGAAGTTAAAGCGATCAACACTACGAGAATAACCTCAGCTCCGGGAGCTGAGCTATTTATTCGCTTTTCCCCAAATGGAAAATACTTGGTATATAGCTACTTAGCCGATGGAGCCGATCAGTTTGACTTAGCTGTGTATGATCTGGAAACGAAAACAACACATACCATAAAAAGCAGTGGTTATAGTGAAGAGTCGGCAAGTTGGTCCGCAGATGGCAAATGGTTAATTTACTCGCGTTCAGACCCCGTTTCTTGTGAAATACGCGCACTGGATGTTAAGGGGCCTGTGGAGATGTGGCGTTTGGCAAGAGATACGGTGCTAGATACTTGTAACAGTGCCCAAGATTCCGCGCCTTGGTTGCCGTATAGCAACAATCAGTTTATCACTAAAGTCTGGGACAAAGATGGCGCTTATTTGCAGTCGTTAAATGTGTCTTTTGCAGGCAGTGCCCCTAAAGTGATCCATAAAACTGCATTGCCGATTAGAGATGTCACTCATTACGACGTGAAGCTCCATTCCTTGCTTTATCAAATAAAAGAGCAGGGAGTATTTTTGGCTAACCTAACCAACCTTAATAATATTGCGCGAACACACACTCAGATAGCAGACAAAACTTATACCGCTTTCAGCCTCGGCGATGTACCAGGGTCTGTGATACTGGCCGCAAATCAAATTGAAAAAGTACACGGCGCGAACAAACAGCTACTCTATGCCAGTTTTGGCTCGGTCACTGAAATAGATTTTCACGCCAATACTGAGGTGTCAGCTCATACTGAAGGGGTGGCAGAAATTAACTACTACCAGCTGGAGTTGAGTGAACAGGGTAAGGGTAAACAAACACAACTTACCTCACCGTCTAGAATGGATTTGCTCGCAACACTCTCACAAGATGGCTTACACTTTGTGTATGCATCCATTGCAGCTAAAAATGAAGGGTTTAGCAAGTTCGAATTATGGCACAAGTATGCTTATCGGCCCACCTCAAGTTTACTTGGCACCATGCCCGAAGGGGAAACACCTGTTTTATTGTTATTGTCACCAAGTAGTGAATATTTAGCTGTATTGTCAAAATCAAATAAGGTGTATTTAGTCAGTTCATTTACCAAAGAAGTCAAAAAAATTATTGATAACTTCTCTGATGTTGCCAGCCTTCGTTGGTCAAGTGATAGTCGTAGTTTGCGGTATCAGGCCAAACTGTCTGGCGATGCAGATTGGCAGAACTGGCTTTTTGACATATCCCAAGGTCGCAGTGAGCAAGCGCACACTACTAACGTAAGTCGTTTGCCATTAGCGGCAAAAAATCAGAGCTTCAAGGATTATCAGGAGCAAGTGCAAGATTTTCTAATTGCCAAACTAGCCAGCATGTTTGATGTGGAGCAGCTGAGGGTTTCACTTTCTCTTTATCAGCCAGCGGTATACCAAGATGGGATCTATTTTATTTTAAAAAGAGGACATCAACTAGTGCTTTATCGCTACTTAAGCGCCAGCGAAGAAATACAGGAAATACAGGCTGTAGGCTTGCATTTATATGCAGATATCAAGGAGCTGCAGGTATTATCTAGTTTCGATGGTAGCAAAGTCATATTCAATCGAATCAACAATTATGAAAGCGACATTGTATTACTTAAGCAGCAATGAGAAGTTATTGTGCGAGCTGTGAAAATGCGCGTATTTCGGCTGTGCTCCAGCCTCGGTCCATGGCGGATTTTAACGCTTGTGATAGCAATCGGTTTACCTGAACCTTTGAGCTTGTCAGTTTGGCACTAAGCAGTAACAGTTGTGGGTGAGTTGTATCTAAAGAAAGCCCTTGCTCAACCCAATACTTGGCTTTTTCAAGATCTTCTGTAATGTTCAGATGAGTAGTAGCGAGTAAAATGATGGCACGTAGGTGCTTTTCGGATGCAGCTTGTTCAAGTATATCCAGTGCCTTTATTTGTGCTTGTTCATCATGGCTGTTTTGCAAAAGTATCGTAGCTAGTCTGAAGCGGGCAACATTCATAGTCTTTGCAGCATGGTGCAACCAAAGCGTTGCTAACTCTTCCTCCTTTCTGTTAAGCAGCTGTATAGCAAGGCGATATTGTGCCAAATTAAAGCCATTCTTTGCAGCAGCAAGTAGCAAGCGATTGCTAGGGTTATCAGTACGCCAATGGTATCGCAATAACTGATAGGCGTTATAGTCTTTCATACTCAGCCAGTTCGCAATATTGTATTGAACTTGAGCAACGCCTTTTTCAGCGGCATCAATATTGAGCATAAGTTGTTGCTCATAATCCTTTTTTTGAAGTTTTAGAGTTGCGTGGTATTGCTCGCCTTTGTAAGTGGCGAAGTGGTAAATAAGAGAGTGATTGGTTTTTGCGCCACTGTAGCGCCATTTTTCCACTGCATTGAGTAGACTTGCAGTGAACGTATGTTTGGGGTAGCTATCGATGACCTCAATGTTGATGGCTTTACCGCTGCTATCAATATCAAACTCTAGCCACACCCATCCTTCAACACCTTGTCGTACTGCCTCTTCTGGGTAGTTGGGAAGCACATCAGCGATTTTCTTTGGGGAGGGAATGGTTTCTGCTTTTTCTAAACGAGGAAGTGTCGAATCCAGCAAATAAGTTTTTGCGAGGTTGCCTCTTTGCTGACGCACAAAGTCTTGTAAGTCTTTGGGCTGCTTAGCTTGTTGCAACACTAACTGCGCGGTTTGAAGTGCTTCGGTTACGCCAAAATCATGAGCCAGAGAGAACCAAGCAAAGGCACTTGCAGCACTTTTTTCAACGCCTTGCCCATATAGGTACATTACCCCCAGGTTATACATAGCATCCGCATTGCCAAGTTTGGCTAGGTGGTTAAATTGGGTAAACGCCCGTTGATAATTGGCATCTTGGTAAGCGAGGGTAGCGTCATAGAGGTCTGCTCTGCCGAGCCAACTACATCCACATAGGAGTAAAAAAATAAGCCTGATAATGAGGTTGCTGTGCATCTTATTTGTTACTCACCCTTTGGCTTGTGTTGTTAGGAATAGCTCGACTTGACTGGTTATCTAACCACAATATAAGAGAAATTAAAATAATCCACAGACCAATATTCGGTGAGCGAGATGAAAAAGTCGGACTATGCTCATAACGCAATAAAGAAAGCTGATAGCGGGTGCTATCAGCTTGGTGACTCCGGGCAGGGAGCCGATAAAGTCGAACCTGTGTTAGCAGTAGTACGACTTGAGTGTGGCGAACATCCATGTTCGCTCTCTAACCTCTAGTGAGCACTAGAAGTTAAACCTGATACCTGCGCTGAAACGTCTGCCATCCGCATAAACACCAGTGAGTGCTTGTTCAACCCCTTTTTCTTGATAGCTGAAGGTATGTTCATCGGTTAAGTTAATTGCTTCTACTACAAATGCTAGATTTTCGCTGTAGGTATAAGTGACATTAGCATCTATTTGTCCGTAGTCATCCATATAGCCTGGCCAATCTCGGCCAGTATCATAGCCAGTTCTGTAGTTGTATGAGATGCGAGCGCTGATGATTTCGTTTTCATAGTATGAGCTTAGGTTTACAGTATGCTCAGAGTTACCAGGAATCGTAATATCATTACCTTGCGCATCTTTGGCTTCGCCGTCTACGTAAGTATAGTTTGCTGCGATACCGAAGCCTTCATATAGCTCTTGCTGATAGCCAAGTTCTAGCCCCTGAATTCTACCAGCCTTACCATTAATGGGTCGGCTGATAAGGATTTCTCTACCTTCATGAACTTCAAGCGCTGGCTGACTTTCTATAAATGATTGAATATCTTTATAAAAAATCACAGCTGAGAATAGACCTGCGTCACTAAAATACCACTCAATACCGGTATCAAACTGCGTAGCACGATATGGGTCAATATCTGGGTTACCACCAGTACCCGTTTGTGTCTCTAGATTGTACGACGTTGAAGCGGTCATATCAGCGTAGTCAGGGCGAGACATCACTCTGGCCGCAGAAAACCTCATGATCAGATCATCGTCTAAGTCTATTACAAGGTTTAAACTGGGCAGAATATCAAAATAATCTTTCTCTTGTGTGGTCCAAACTTCAGCGCCAGATTCGCCTGCGAATGCGGATGAAGTCTGTTTGGTATTGACCAACCTCACCCCAAGGTTACCGCGTAGCCCATCCGCATCCAAATTTGCTTTGATGTAGGCGGCTGTGATTTTCTCGTTGATATCAAACGTACTGGCTTTTAATACTCGATAGTTCCAGCCTAACGCATCGCCTTCTTTGCGAATTTTATTGGCATCTGTGATAGCATAACTGCGTGTTGTACCATCAGAACCAAGGCCAGAGAGGTAATCACTGGGCATAGCCATTGAGTAATCGGCTAGGCTCCAGTTTAGATCCGTGCGGTTATCTGTGGTGTGTTTGGTATTAAAACGGCTGTGGTCACGGTATTTGACGCCCATTTTGATCTGATTAAAAATGGCCACGTCGATGGGGCGTTTGAAGTCTGCCTGAAAGTAGCTCTCGTCGTCTTTTGCATCGTTGCTATCATAACGTAAAAAGCCTAAATGCCACTTTTCACCATCGTTAGGATCTGCGCCATAGCTGGTTTTAATATCTTCTGCTTGTGAGGCATCAAAGCTGTGTACGTAATTGCCTTCCCAGCCAACCGAGCGGTCAGCCTGAGAGCCACCAGAACCCTCTGTGTAGCCTAGGTGAAAAGATGACTCCCAAAGTTCACCCTGATGCTCAACTTTCAAATCGTATGATTTTGTTTTTAGCTCAGAGTTTCTGACTTTGGTTTCATTGAGAATATTATTGCCATCTGGAGATAACCCGAGCGTCCCACCTACCGCCATGTTTCCTGCTACGGGATGGCTTATTACGTTAATGTCGGTGTACTGAGAGCCGCCATAGCCTGGTAACCAAAGGAAGTTTTGGTTTTCATTGTCGGCTTCTAATGTAGAATCTAGCGCGTTGAAGACAATGTCCATGTTGTCATTTGGGCGGTATTGCAGTGCTAAGTTAATGCCAGTGCGCACTCGTTCTTGTGAAAACATCGCTGAGCCACCGCCGCCAGGGCTATACACATTTTCGACTACGCTGCCATCTTCAAGCGTAATATCACGATAGGTCCAAGACCATGCTTCGATACCATCACGTCGTAGGTTACGTTGTTGGCGTACAACGGAGATAAGTGCACCAAATGATTCATCGTCATTTTTGAAGTTATACATGGCTGAAAGCTGTGGGTCAGTTTCACCTGATACTTCACTGTGTTGGGCTATGATGGCACCAGCAATTTTATTTGCTTCTAAGCTCAAAGGCTTACGTGTTCTTACGATAACTGTGCCACCAATAGAACCTTCATCTATGTCTGCCTCAGGAGACTTATATACTTCCAACGCTGAGATAATCTCTGATGGTAGCATGGTGTAGTTAAAGCCACGGCTGGCGGCTGAGTTTGTCCACCAATCTGCAGAGCCGACTGCCTGACCGTTCAGCAGCGTACGGTTTTGGCTTTCACCTGTACCACGAATACTGACTCGCTCCCCTTCACCGAAACTACGAGTGATTGATACACCTGTGATACGTTGCAAAGATTCGGCAACGTTTTGGTCTGGAAATTTACCTATATCTTCTGCGGTTACCGCATCAACGATAGCATCAGAGTATCGCTTTGTGTTGAGAGACTGCACCACACTTCCTCTGATCCCTCGAACTTGAATTACTTCGACGTCGCCGTTGGTGTCAGCCTGTTGCTGAGTGTCTTGCTGAGCGGCATAAGCTGGTGTGTACAACAGTGAACCAACTAGAATTTGGCTGATGATTACCGCCAGTCTTTTTTTGTTATTGTGAATCATAGTTTCCCCTTAAGTACTATATGTGCCTTGGTATTAAAGTCGTTTAAGCCAACCTTTGATCGATAGCGCTAAAAAATTAAACACTAGAGGGAGTTGTTAAATCTTGAATCAAAATGATTAGTTGTGATTTGTATGAAAATTAGATGGGTTTTTATTTATCATTTTGAAAAATAAAGATAAAAATTTGCATTGGAACTTCTGTATTTGATGATGAGTTAAATTTACTCAATTGATGAAATGGTTTATTTAGTTAACATTCACAACTAATTAGATACAAGAGTAAAGGGAGGGTGTTGGTTGTGAGGTGAGATTTTTGCTTTTTATCGATATGGTGTATCTGCGCGTTAGATTAAAGCTTATCGGTGATAACTTAAATCTGCCACGAAATTGGATACTGATTGTCGTTATGCTCTTCGAAACGCGCTGCCAAGTTTAGTTGCTAAACATGTCATAAAACACATCGTGCGCACATCTCAACTTTCTTTACTTAGTGCAAAACTGCTATTCTACGCGCTTGTAAGTTGTACTGGAGTAAAATGCATGATTGACGATAACAAAGTAATAGATACCTTAGAAGAGTTGGAATCGTTTCTACGGTTAGTCGATGGTGGTGGCTTGGGACTCACAAACGCCGCAGGAGTAGCACTGGCAACCAACAATAGCGATGGCCGTCCCTTCATTGCTGTACTAGATGACAATCACCAGCTATTACTCGGTCGCTGGGTGACTCAGGAAGTATTTGAAAATGGCAAAGACTTGGTGAGAAGTGGACCGAAGAAATTAAACTAACGCGACAGCTATCAGAACATTTTTACAGCCGCTATAGCATGAACTTATTTATGTTGAATAAGCTTTTCGTGCAACGTCGAAATTAAAATTGGCAGCTATCGTGGGCAATGAACGGCTCTTTGCGAACACACCCTTTAATCCTCAGTTTAATCCGCAAATAAATACAGTTCATTACGGTTATTTTTAAGGTACGAATTGTTTTTAAAATAGGTATGTAAACCACATTCAAATATTGCAGTGCGTGTCGCACTCCATCATTAAGAAAAAGGCATACTCTTTAGTGTGCCTTTTTCTTTTTTCTGCAGACTCATTAAACAAGTATGCCTTATGAGCGATGCCAGAATAAATAATACTGTTGCGCGTGCTGGTATATAGATACCGACGTGGACAGCGATATTTTGTTTCTTACACACTGAAAACTGTTTTTATTTCAGCAAGAACATTGCCCAAAGTAGTTGTTTTGTAACAAATTATGGTTGCTTAAAATACAGATGTATTTATGAGTGATATTTTAAATAAGTTTTATTTTCAAATAGTTAGAGGTGTATCTCTCGCATTTTGGTCTTTTTTGTTAGGAAAATAAAAATGAAGCTAAAGAGATTTTAGTTTGGGATTTGATTTGAATCAGGTAATAAAAAACTTATTGTTGACACAAAAAACAAACATGTGGTCTATTAATTAAAATGAAAAATTAACAAGAATAATAAATTTTCACTTAAGGTTAACGAAATGATGCAAGGAATAGCGCACTCCTATCAACAAGGAGAGCAACAGACTGATCTGACACGTGGCTTGCAGTCGCTTCTTTTTTCTATCGAGAATCAAGTTACTAATATTTCATATGACGATGAAAGGTCTTCTTTGACCAACGGCTTGGCCAGCAAAATTCTGTTTATTTCCAACTTGAATGATATTTACCCAAGTGAGCAGCGTCAGAGCTTAATTGATGAGCTAATGGTTAGACTTTTTGAACAAGCAGCAACTGAAGAACTCAATGCATCACTTGCGGATGGTATCACGGGTCTGGGATGGTTACTGGATCACTTAAATCTCAACACGCTTGACGACCATAATAGCGACATTGATGCGTGCTTGTTAGAGATACTTAGTGAAGACACGTGGGACGGGGAATATGAGTTGTTATACGGATTGGTTGGTTTCGGCGTCTATGCGGTCAAGCGAGCACATACATCCAATGGTATGCAGATATGCCATGCTGTGCTGGCCAAACTAACTCAATTGCTCTGTGTTGATGAGGACGCAGTGTATTGGCATACCCAAGTTAATTCAGCTTTTTTTAGAGCGGATCTTGGTCATTTTCAAACTGATTTAGGTATCGCGCACGGTAACGTGGGTATTATTGGCTTACTACTTAAATTTTATCATGCAAACATTAACTCCCACTTATGCTTTGATTTATTAACGAAGGCTGTTAGCTATTTACAGCGCCAAGTTTTAAATGATCAACAATCCTCTGTGCTGCCCTCACATGCTGGCAAAGATAGCTCTAGTCTACTGGGGTGGTGTTATGGGGATTTAAGTACAGCGCTTATTTTAGTTAGAGCCGCAAAAGAGTTGAACTTGTCGGAGCTAATGGTGTTTGGTGAGTCTATCGCGTTAAAAACATTAAGCAGAACGTCAAAAACTGAACACGTGAAGGATGCTTCTTTATGTCATGGTGTATCTGGTATTGCGCTTATTTACAGGCGTCTTTATCAGTTGACGCGGCGACAGGCATTTTTAGATGCAAGCCAAAACTGGAGTGGCGAGCTAATTCAAAGAAGTCGCACAGCGTGTGGACTAAGAGGTTTGATGCCAAAACATAAAGTGAGTGATGAACCGTTTGACGGACGGGGTTTACTTGTTGGCTACAGTGGAATTGGTTTAGCAATTATGTCATTACTTCATCCTCAAGCTTCCGGCTGGGATGAGTTTCTTTTATTGTCTTAGTGAGTTATGACTACGATGTCAGAATTAAAGCAGCTGCAGTCTCAGTTTAAGAGCGCCGACTTTTTTGTGATGCGCTTTCCAAAGTACGGTATAGACGAGCTGGATCGTTGGCAGGGAGACGAAGATGAGCTTAGGGCTCAGCTACAAGTCTGGATACAAGATCCTTTGGTTAAGGAAGCGCTTTACATTGCGTCTCCTTCTTTGCAAGAGCGACTAGGCTATTGGATAAAAGACCCAACAAGTAAAAAGGGCAAAAAAATTGAAAGAGTACTGACCAAGTACTTCATCCGAATGGCGAGTCGGTGTACTCCTTTTGGTATGTTTTCAGGCGTCGCGCTCGGCACAATTAGCACTGATACTAGCCTTGCAATTGAAGCATTGCGCTATAAGCGAAAAAGCCGCTTAGATATGCTGATCCCATTTCAACTAAAACAAAAAGTGTGGCAAAACTTAGATGTTTTTGAAAATCTGAGAATAAAGTCCAATGGCACAATATATAAACTGGACAGCACCATTCGATACATTGAAAGTCAAAGCAGCGCAACAGAGCAATTATATAGCTTAAGTAGCATTGATAGTAATGAGTTTGTTGAAGCAGCAATCGATATATGTCGTGACGAAATTCAAGTTGCAGAGGTGATCAGTCGCATTTGCGATTTAGATGACGAATTTGAACGTCAAGGTGTTAAAGAGTTTGTATGGGATTTGATGGCTGCGGATGTTTTGCAAATCAGTTTACCCATGTCACTGACGCGTTCAGGCTGTATTGCAGGTATTATTGACTATTGTCATCAATGTGGTTTAGACGAGATTGCTGACACTTTGATACAAAGTCAGAAAAAGCTGGCAGAATTGGATCAAGGTTTTGGACATAGCAGTGACGCGTATCGGGAGGTGTTACACACTCTCATGCAGTTGCCGATTGACGTAAATGCCAGCTCGTGTGTTCAAACTGACTTATGGTATGACACTGAAAAGCTCAAATTACAACGGCAATTTATTGATAGCCTGATGTCGGATCTTTCAGTATTAGCAAGGTTAAGTTGTTATGCTGATCAGAGCTTAGCTGATTTTAAATCGCGCTTTACAGCAAAATATGAAAGTCATAGTATACCGTTACTTGAAGCACTTGATGATGAAAGCGGGGTAGGGTTTTCGACTTCCTCTGGTGTAAACACCCCTATTTTAGATGGTGTTTCAATCACTACTGGACGCTCTGAACAGAGCTATAAACTGACGGCGTTAGATAAACTACTCATTGCAAAGCTGTCACGCAATCAACATGTAGACGAAATTGTGCTAACCAAGACAGACATAGACAAGATGGGGCCACTGCAAAATGCTCAGCTACCTCCTTCTTATTATGCCTGTGGCACTTTGATAGCCGATGCAGCAGCGAGCGATGACAATGAGCACATTTCGTTATTCGAATTTAGAGGCATGGGTGGACCTTCTGCTGCTAATACATTGGGGCGATTTTGTCACTTAGATGAGCAATTGTTGACTGCAACTCAGTCTGAGCTGGCGTTTGAACAGTCATTGTATCCAAATGCGATTCTTGCTGAAATTGTTCACTTCCCTGAAGGGAAAGTGGGTAATGTGATTGCTCGCCCACAATTAAGAGAGTTTGAAATTTCACTTCTTGCAGATGCCAGTGTAGCGCAAGAAAATCAGCTTGAATTACAAGATCTCCACGTATTTGTCCAAAATAATCGCGTAGTATTGTGGTCGCTCAAACATAATAAGGAAGTGGTGCCTCGACTATCATGTGCCCATAATACTCGGAATAACTCGTTGGGGCTCTACAGCTTTTTGGCATCACTGCAAAATCAAAATATTGCTATGCCGGGCTTCGAGTTGCCATTAGCGCTAAAAGAAATGGCCTATACGCCAAGGATCAGACTCGGTAAGCTGGTATTAGCACCACGTCGCTGGCGTATAGATGTAACTGAGTTGACTGTGCTTTTAAATCACTTTTCCAGTGTTACCGTTCATCATTTGCGTAGTAAGTACAAATTACCCCGTTGCGTTATATATAAAGAATACGATCAAAAGCTACTCGTTGACTTGCATAATGTGTTGGCATTGGGCGCTTTGTTAGACAGCATTAAACAACATACTCAGCAAATTGAACTTGAAGAGTGCTTGCAAAAAGAACTTGGCAGCGCCTTGCATTACGATGACAAACGTTATTTTAATGAAGTTGTTTTACCGCTAAGAAATACGGAGTTTAAGTATCAAGCCGTTCACTTTCCTGGCTTTATGAATGACGCCAGCTATCAGAGTAAATTTCTCAATGGAGATCAGTGGCTGTGTTGTAAAATTTACTGTGGTGAATCTTTAGCTGAAGACATATTAACCGATGTTTTGGCCCCTTGGTTGACAGACAAATACGCGAGGGGTGAGCTGCAACGGTACTTTTTTCTGCGTTACGCAGATCCTGAGTTTCATATTCGACTGCGGCTTTATATTCCTGAGCAAAGTTCGATGGCATTGCTTCAGGAACAGTTATCTTCCTTACTGAGTGATTTGTATCAGCGTAGCTACATAAGTGATGTGGCATGGATGTCATACACCAGAGAAACTCAAAGGTATGGCGGCGCAAAAGCTATGCCTTTGATTGAAGAAATATTTACCGCAGATAGTGTGTGCACCTTGCAGCTGCTATCTTTGGGGATCAGTGATGAATTACTGTGGAAAGTTGTCATCAAAGGATGTGAGCAGTTGTTAACAGACCTTAATTTGCCGTTGAGTGCCAAACTTAATGTGGCAAATAACTTACGTGCTGCTTATGGGAGAGAGTTTCATGAGAACATCGATACAAGGACATCTTTAGGCCGTAAATTTAGAGCCAACAAAGCGTTCTTGCTGGCTTTGTTTGAGAACCAAAACCATGATCCAGAGTTACAACACGTAACAGATATTTTGGCTATACGTTCAAATGCGATTCGACCTGTTGTTGATAAGTTAAATAGCCTTAGCCAACAAGGCCAGCTGAACTGTTCACTGGAAATGGTCGCTGCCAGCTTGCTACATATGCATACCAATCGATTACTCAAAGGAAATGGTCGTATGCAAGAGCTCTGCATTTATGACTTCTTACTAAAACTTTATAACCAGAAAAAACACTTAGAAAAATGATAAACAGTAAGTTAGGCATTGGCCAGCTTGACTTATCTATAACATAGGCCAAAAAGTAAAAATTAAAGGAAATAAAATGAAAAACAAACTAACGTTCAACAAGAAATCTGTAATGGGCCTTTCAAAAGATAACGCGAAGCTTTCGAAAGAGCAGTTAAATCAAGTGGCAGGCGGTATGCCGCCTAAGTCAGAGCACACTATATACAACAATACTTCAAGCTGGATGTGTTGCAACGGCTAATCTTATGGACTGGGGCTGGCACTTACGCCCCTTTCTTATCAGATGTCAGGCATATAGAGATGTTTAATGTATGCGCCATGGCTAAATTCTCAATGTAGCAAATACAAGGAATAAAAATGAAAAACAAATTAACATTCAATAAAAAGTCAGTAATGGGCCTTTCAAAAGATAACGCGAAGCTTTCGAAAGAGCAGTTAAATCAAGTGGCAGGCGGTATGCCGCCTAAGTCGGAGCACACTATATACAACAATACTTCAAGCTGGATGTGTTGTAACGGCTAATCGGCAAAATTGGGGCTGAGTATTCAGCCTCTTTTTATTCGACCTGAGACAATACTAAAGTGCTGGGGGGACATCTCTGGCCATGGCTTTATGCGGGATACAAAAGTCATGTAGTGCGTTTAATAACTAAATAAATAGCGTCTGCTTTTTGCGCTATTTAAGTGGTTAAGGCTTTCACGCATTATAAAATGGTTTATGTATACACATTTCTCCTGCCAAGTATTGAGCGCTTGAAGAGTATTACCTACAATAGCGCATCCTTTTTTATCGCAGAACATATTATGAACGACACAACAGCAAGACCAGATATTCCTGATCAACTTTCTATTAACCCACGTAGCAAATTCTACAATGAGGAAGTACTCAAACACGAGATTGGTGTGCGCATCAATGGTAAAGATCGTGATGATGTTGAGGAATACTGTATTAGTGAAGGGTGGATCAAAGTTGCTTCACCAAAAGCATTAGACCGTCGTGGCCAGCCGCTTCTTCTGAAAACCAAAGGTACAGTAGAAGTATTTTACCGCTGATCACCTACGAGTGCTTTCGTAGCATAAAAAGATAAGCGTTGGTGTATCTAAACCACGCTTATCTCTACCTAAAGAGTGCTTGTTTACGCACACCATCCATCCGTATTTTTCTACTAAATATATTGCACCAGCCGATCCATTCAATGTTATTTAAAGCGACGACTAATAGCTTGAAAAACGCTCTATTGTTGCCATTTTCACTCCAATAAGCCTATTACTTTAACAGTCAAGTGCTTACAAAATGATGTAAAAACCACAATACAGTACCGATGGTTTTCAATTGATTAATTAAGCAGTTTTAGACAATAAATTTTGGCTGTATGTGCGTACATGTGAAGCGTTGTAATCAGGATTATATTTAATTACTTAGCAAGAACACGAAAAAAAACTCATATTTTTGTCCCAATAACCTTCGTTGACATCTCATACTCCTGTACTAGCTTTGGGCTGACTAGTTACTAGTCGAATCCACTTATTTAGAAGGAGATTAAATTATGGCTAAAGGTGTAGGAGTAAGAACAAGTGAGGCAGTGAAAGCCTTCAGGCAGCCTGCTGAATTAAAACTCGACAAGCTAGACGTTCACTCACTCAACGAAGAGCTGGGTAAATCTAGGATCTTAGAAGCTGTAAAGGGTCATATCATTAATGACTTAAAGCTTGATGCTTCGCAGATTAGTTTCTCTTTAGATTTTGGTTTAGACATCTAAGCTGAGCGTACGACCTCGGCACTTCACAGTGTGGAGTGCCGATTTGCCAAAAAGGAGTGTTTATCATGGCGTTTAGTGCAGCAATCGTGAAGCTTAATAGTGTCTGTAATTTGAATTGTAGTTATTGCTATATGTTCAATGGGCCAGATCGTACCTTCGAAGAAACAGCTAATAAAATGGACGTTGCCACAGCAACCCTTATGATTGATGAAATAGCCGCCTATTGCGTCAGTACCGCACAGCAGCATTTTAAGGTGACATTACATGGTGGCGAACCAACATTGTGGCCTGTGAAGCGTTTTGCAGCTTTGTTCGAACATGCGGATGAGTTGAACCGTAAACACGAAATTGCAATCAGCTTCTCCATTCAATCAAATGGTATCAGTGTACCCGATGGCTTACTTGCATTATGTTTAAAATATCAAGTGTCAATTAGCGTCAGTATTGATGGCCCGCAACAATACAACGATGAATTTAGAGTAGATCACAGTGGTCATGGCAGTTATCAGCGTATAATGAAAACTGTGCAGCACATTGCCAGCAGCGAATATAAGTCTTTGTTGAGTGGCTTTTTGAGTGTGATTAATCTCAACATCAGCCCGCAGGAATATTTTGACTGGATCAAGACATTACCCGTGACACGGATTGACGTACTGTGG
>NZ_JAKFZQ010000060.1:0-472 GCF_021654245.1 Pseudoalteromonas sp. MMG022
CGCCATCAAAGCTGCTTCATCGAGTAAAGCCTGTGATTTAAAGCGCCCTTCCCAAAATCTACCTGTACAATTATCTTCTCGATTTGCCTGGCGTGCTATGTCTTCATTCAACACCCGCATAAACCAGCTAATACTCGATAAGCGATTGCGATATTCTGTTATCTCTTTGTTTAAGAAGAACCGTTGCCCTTCGTCTAAACGCTCTCCTTGCAGATATTTATGGCTTAGAATTGAGCCTTTAAACAGTTTGTGCCAACGTATGAGTACCGCCCTATCACTCAATCTTTGTGCCTTTTTATCATCCACATACAATACAACATGCGTATGGTTACTCATCACCGCATAAGCACACACATCAATACAAAATACCTGCGCTAAAAACAGTAAACGTTCTTCTACCCAACCCCTTCGATGCTCATATGATTTACCCGTAAACTTATCTTCTCCGCACAAAAATGCACGGCGAACACAC
>NZ_JAKFZQ010000061.1:0-407 GCF_021654245.1 Pseudoalteromonas sp. MMG022
CTTGATAAATTAAAGGTGCCTAGAAGCACAAGTCACACGCCACTGATCCAGATCATTCTTAACACCAATTCAAGCTTTGGTGTAATGGGTGCTGATTCAGCTAATACGACGTTGGCTGAGTTGAATATAACGCCGTATGAAACAGACGTGATCCCAGCGAAGTTTGATTTAGACATTGATTTGAATATCACACAAGAAGGTGTAGAGCTTTACTGGACCTATGATGTGAGCTTGTTTAGTGCACAAGCCATAGAGCGTTTGAATGACCACTTGTGTCGTTTATTAACCGCGCTCAGTGCAGTGAATGAGGAAGAGGTGGCGCTACATACACTGCCTATCTTGTCAGAGGCAGAGCAGCACCACTTGGTACATGGGCTCAACAACACAAAGATAGACTATCCAAAAGA
>NZ_JAKFZQ010000062.1:0-400 GCF_021654245.1 Pseudoalteromonas sp. MMG022
GTTGATAGATTAAAGGTGCCTAGAAGCACAAGTCACACACCACTGTTCCAAATCATGATGACAATGAACACAGATTACGGTGTGGGAGAGACAAGTAAGCACACTTTGGCGGACGTGGATATCGCACCTTATGCATCAGATACGGTTGCAGCGAAGTTTGATTTAAACATCGACCTGAGCATGAATGATGATGGTGTTGGCATTCACTGGACCTATGATGTGAGCCTGTTCAGTGCACAAGCCATAGAGCGTTTGAATGACCATTTATGTCGTTTGTTGAGTGCACTGAGTGATGTGAATGAGCAAGAGGTTGCCCCACATAGACTGCCTATCTTGTCAGAGGCAGAGCAACACCACTTGGTACATGGGCTCAACAACACAAAGATGGACTATCCAAAAG
>NZ_JAKFZQ010000063.1:0-399 GCF_021654245.1 Pseudoalteromonas sp. MMG022
CAAGTTGAGTATCGAAGATGCTCCAAGTTGAGTATCGAAGATGCTCCAAGTTGAGTATCGAAGATGCTCTATTTCTGTGTCACTAGGACTGGCTATTTTATCTCTCACCATATGAGCTTTTGGTACTTTACAAAAGTAAAGTGGCGTCCCCTAGGGGATTCGAACCCCTGTTACCGCCGTGAAAGGGCGGTGTCCTAGGCCTCTAGACGAAGGGGACACAGATGTGTCACTAGGACTGACTATTTTAACTCTCACCATATGAGCTTTCGGTACTTTACAAAAGTAAAGTGGCGTCCCCTAGGGGATTCGAACCCCTGTTACCGCCGTGAAAGGGCGGTGTCCTAGGCCTCTAGACGAAGGGGACACAGATGTGTCACTAGGACTGGCTATTTTAACTCG
>NZ_JAKFZQ010000064.1:0-394 GCF_021654245.1 Pseudoalteromonas sp. MMG022
CCAAATTTTTAAAGAGCAAGAGAATTTAACTTCTCAAAGAGAAACACACTTCATACTCAGGATATACCTGAAGTATGTTTATCTTTAAAAAGTAAAGTGGTGGAGCTAAGCAGGATCGAACTGCTGACCTCCTGCGTGCAAGGCAGGCGCTCTCCCAGCTGAGCTATAGCCCCACAATACTGGTGTGTAACATTATTTGTAACCAAAGCTTCTATTGAGGCAAGGCATAAAGTGAGGACGTTTAGTCAACTAAACGACGAGCTTTATAACGCAGCATCGAGAAGAAGTGGTGGGTCTGAGTAGACTTGAACTACCGACCTCACGCTTATCAGGCGTGCGCTCTAACCAGCTGAGCTACAGACCCAAACAATGTTTGTGTTCTCTAATTCTAATC
>NZ_JAKFZQ010000065.1:0-361 GCF_021654245.1 Pseudoalteromonas sp. MMG022
GTGAGAATACTTTCAAACACCTGTTTTATCAGGCCTAAATCAAGCTCCCCTTGTACCTGCCACGCCATCGGCATATTGTATTGTGCTGAGCCTGCTTGTAGCTGGTCGATAAACCACAAACGTTGCTGCGCAAAAGACGTGACATAGTGAGGCTCGGTACGCGCTATCACTGTGACCGGTGCAAGTACCTGTGTGCCTTGATGTTCATCTATTGCAACCGCAAGCTCGGATAATGTCTTCGCACTAAACACAGCCTGTACCGGCAGTTCAACATCAAAATGCGTACGAATAAGCGAAATCAAACGAATACTCAGCAGTGAATGCCCTCCCAGTTCGAAGAAGTTATCATTACTACCAAGTT
>NZ_JAKFZQ010000066.1:0-340 GCF_021654245.1 Pseudoalteromonas sp. MMG022
CGCGTCATGCTGCGTTTCAGTTAGAGTTAACGACGCATCATTGTCTGGCGTGAGCGTCTCAAAGTTAGTCAATGAGGTAAAGTTAGCCAGATTTGACCCTGTTGGCACGCTCAAAATATCTGTACCGCCCCCACCGTCGGCAGTTGAGCCTGTGATATGCGTGGTCGCACCTATGGTCAGCGTTTCGTCATCGCTGGTGAAAGTAATGGCGGGTGATAGATTTGTACCATTGCTGGTATTAAAGCTCGCTGCGGTACTTGTTGCCGCTGTGACATTGCTCACTGAGACCGTGGCAGTGCGAGACACACTATTACTAGTACCATCGTTGATCACCACAGTA
>NZ_JAKFZQ010000067.1:0-340 GCF_021654245.1 Pseudoalteromonas sp. MMG022
TCCATCATGCTGTGTTTCAGTCAGAGTTAACGACGCATCATTGTCTGGCGTGAGCGTCTCAAAGTTAGTCAATGAGGTAAAGTTAGCCAGATTTGACCCTGTTGGCACGCTCAAAATATCTGTACCGCCCCCACCATCGGCGGTTGAGCCTGTGATATGCGTGGTCGCACCTATGGTCAGCGTTTCGTCATCGCTGGTGAAAGTAATGGCGGGTGATAGATTTGTACCATTGCTGGTATTAAAGCTCGCTGCGGTACTTGTTGCCGCGGTGACATTGCTCACAGCAACAGTGGCAGTGCGAGACACACTATTACTAGTACCATCGTTGATCACCACTGTC
>NZ_JAKFZQ010000068.1:0-328 GCF_021654245.1 Pseudoalteromonas sp. MMG022
GTCAAAATTTACTTGGTCACATAACTCGTTATGCTCCCGTCGATAAATTTCTCTGCGGCGTTGCCTAAACTAGAAATCCACGTCGTAATAAAAACAGGTTAACCATTTTTATCCATCAGGATTGTACTATCAAAGACTGATTTCAACTTCGCCAGAAGTTAATTGCATTAATTCTCTTGAATATTCGCTTCGCTATAGGGCGTTGTAAAATTTGTGGAAGCAAGGCAGATTTTGAAACAAATAGTGGTTCTATTTGTAAGAAATCTAACGCTGCTAACGCGAATTTTAGACCGCTAGAGCAAGTTAATATTTGAGTGAGTTAATGCCA
>NZ_JAKFZQ010000069.1:0-321 GCF_021654245.1 Pseudoalteromonas sp. MMG022
CCATCCCAAATTTCTCTAAGTTATCTAAATTATCTACTTAAAAGGCGCTGGTTCAGCGCCTTTATTTAGCAATTACATGTGCTTAACGCAACGGTCACCGCCAAACCACCAAGGGCAGCTAGTTGCTACAACAACTTTGTCTGGACTTGATTTAGTCACTGACTGTCCTTTATCAGATGCAGCTGCACCTGTAGAAGTTGCGATTAAAAATGCAGATAATGCTACGATAATTTTTGATTTCATTATTATTTTCCTTATGCTATCACTGTTGATTAAATTCCTTTATTTTAAAGAAATTTGGTGATGGGCTCCTACTGATGG